>CALGIH010000253.1 GCA_937916035.1 uncultured Lacinutrix sp. | reverse complement strand
ATTATTTCCCCAAGTAAAAATTACGTCGTTATTTTTACCTTGTGCAGCCAATTCCCATTCAGCTTCAGTTGGCAATCGTCTATTTGCCCATTTACAATAAGCAAGTGCATCTTCAAGAGCTATATGCACCACTGGATAATTATCTTTATCCTTAATATTAGACTCAAATCCTTGAGGATTTTTCCAGTTAGCCCCAATTTTCCATGTCCACCATTGCTCGTAGTTTTTCATATTTACAACAGCTTTCACCTCTTTATTAAATATTAAACTTCCTGGTGATAAAAGAGAGTCCTGTGGTTTAGGGGTCCCTAGAGGCAAGTCCTTTTTCATTTCTTCCCAATTTATTGGTCTTTCGGCAACTGTAACATAATTTGTTGCATCAACAAAATCTTTAAAATGTTTATTAGTTACTTCTGTAAGGTCTATAAAAAACCCATCTACTTTAACTTTATGAGCTGGCTTTTCTCTGGGCATTGCATATACATCAGTATTTTTTGCGCCTTGCAAAAATGTTTTTCCTTCTACCCAAACCATACCGAAAGGTGTCTCAACTGGTAAGCTTTTTTCTAATTCTTTATGATCTTTCTTACAACCAATTATACTTAGAAAACTTAAAAAAGATATTAAAAATTTTGTCCTATGCTTGAGTAGAAAATATTCAATCATTCTAAAGAGATAAATTAGACTTTATTAACAAATATAAGGATTCCCTCTATGGCTACTATTGTTAACTAAAGAGTATTTATCGCATACGAAATGTTATAGGTTAAGTTTTGGAAAATAAAATTTATACAGCCATATTTTAATTAGCTTTACTAAAAAATATCCATGGAAAAAACAGTTTCTGAATCTATAGCTTATCGCCGTTCATGCAGAGTTTATAAAGATGCACCAATAGACACCAACAAAGTTAAACAATGTATAGAAAATGCTGTGTTAGCACCAACGAGTAGCAACTTACAATTATGGGAGTTTTATCATGTGACAGATAAAGAAATTATTAAAAAATTGGCTGTTGCTTGTTTTGATCAAAATACCGCACAAACTGCACAACAATTGGTAGTGGTGATTGCTCGTAAAGATTTATGGAAAAAACGATGCAAAGAAAATATTGAATTTTTAAATAAAGCTTTTGACAAACCAAATTTAGAAGAAAGACTACAAAAACGCAAAAAAATAGCATTAAACTATTACCAAAAACTAATGCCTTTTACTTATTTTGATTTTTTTGGAATTTTTGGGATGCTTAAATATTTGGCATTTCAAGTTGTTGGCTTATTTCGTCCTATATATAGACAGACTAGGTTAAGTGATATGCGTATTGTTGCACATAAAAGTGCTGGTTTAGCCGCACAAAATTTTATGATTAGCATGGCAGCTATTAACTATGATACTTGTCCTATGGAAGGTAGTGATACTTTAAGAGTAAAACATATTTTAGACATTCCTAGAAGTGCAGAAATTAATATGATAATAAGTTGTGGAATACGAGATGATAAAGGAATTTATGGACCAAGATTTAGAGTTCCTTTTGAAACTATCTATAAAGAAATTTGATTAAGCTTCAACTTTAGTATGTGTTTGCTTCAGCTTTTCTAAACGCTTTAATTCTTTTTGAATTTCAAGACTTCTTGTATTAGCAATTCGATATTGTTCTTCTCTTTGCTTCTGCCTTTCAGCCATTTCAGCTTTAATTCTTTGCTCTTTTTCTTGTGCTTCTAGAAGCCTTCGCTTTCTCGCTTTTTCTTCTTTATTAACAGCATAGTTTGTTGTTCCATAAGCATACAAATACATGCTTAAAAAAAACAACCCCATGACTCCTAATAAAATCAAACCTCCACTCATAACTTAACCGTTAAAAAAGACTATGAAATTCTTTGATTTCAAACTTAAACCACCTAAATATACAAAATCTTTATTAATGGCTAGATTACAAACAGTTTATATTTGTATCATAAATTAATCCACAAACTATTAAGTTATTCGTTAAAACGCCATATTTTATATATAATCACAACAAAATCATAAAATCATAAGCGCTAAGTTTATTGCATTTACACTTTCCTATTTGCTTTCAAAACTCTATTTTTACATCCTAATTTTATAGTTTATGACCTTATTATTAATGGCTGCAGGAAGCGGTAGTCGCTATGGAAAACTCAAACAATTTGATGGCTTAGGGCCTAATGAAGAATTTTTATTAGAGTATAGTGTTTTTGATGCAATTACTAATGGCTTCGACCATATCGTAGTTATAACAAAGGAGGCAAATCAAGAATTTTTAAAAGAATATCTTGCAGAGCGCATTCCTAGTACAATAAAATTAGATGTTTTAGTACAAGACATCAATAACCTACCAAAAGGCATTAAATTAAACACTGAACGTATAAAACCTTGGGGAACTGCACATGCTGTGTGGTGTGCAAAAGATGTTATTGATAGTGAATTTGTTATTATTAACGCAGATGATTATTACGGTAAAAACGCCTTTGAAAGCGCAGCACATTTTATCAATAATCTTGATTCAAATAATACTTACGGCATTGTTGGTTATAGCTTAAAGGATACCTTATCTCAACATGGCTCTGTTTCACGTGGTGTTTGTAATGTTGAAAATGGTCATCTTTTATCTATTCAAGAACACACCAAAATTGTTGCAGTAGACGACATCATTGTAGATGAGGATTCAGGTAATGAACTAGAACCAAACACTACTGTTTCAATGAATTTCTGGATATGCAACCCTTCTATTTTTAATTATATTGAAACTTACTTCAAAAACTTCTTAAATGTACCTGAAAACCTTGAAAAAAGTGAAATATATTTACCTTTTGTAGCTCAAGAAATGATGGTTAATGGCTTGATTAACATCAATGTCATTGCTTCCAAAAGCGATTGGTTTGGAGTTACTTATTACGAAGATAAAACCGAAGCAGTAGATACGCTTAAAAGCTTAACTGAACAAAAAGAATATCCTTCACCTCTTTGGAATTAACACTTTAATGTTATGGATGATTTAGCATTAAATTTCATATTGAATCAATTTCAAATTTCACTTGAGGATGTAACATTTCAACCTATAAATCAAGGGTACATTAACGATACTTTTTTAATTTTAAATTCTAATAAAGCAGAATACATTTTACAACAAGTAAATACGAATGTCTTCAAGAATATTGAAGTTCTTCATCAAAATTTTAATAGGGCATTAGTTAAAT
>CALGIH010000252.1 GCA_937916035.1 uncultured Lacinutrix sp. | reverse complement strand
AATATAGTTGGTTGCATTTAGGAAGCTTAGTTATTAGTTTATTAGAGCTTAAGATATAAATATTTTTTTTGGTAGTCTATAATGGCTTTTCCTTTTTTTAATAAATCTGCTCCAATAATCCCATCAACAGGTCTTGAGTTGTGATTAGTAAGTGCAGTATTTACATGTGTTAAACTAAAAAGAACAAGAACAACTTTTTCCTTTTTCCATTTACCAATAGTAAATTTATTTTCTTTAGATGTTTGTGTTTTCATATCAGTGGCTCCAGCTCCAGCGGCTTTTACGTCTGATTCTTTTACATTTAACTTAAACATTGTTGCAGTATAAAAATCTACACAAGAGTTTGATGCTCCAGTATCTAAAATAAACAATCCTTTTACACCATTAATTTTGGCAATAATTTCGAAGTGATTTGTTTTGGTAAGGTGAAGCTTGATTTTAGTATAACCTTGTTTAATTAAAAAATCCTGTAACATATTAATCGTTTATTTTTCAAATATAACAATCAAAGCTTACTTTCGCTTCATGATTATTACAGATACTCACACACATCTTTATAGTGATGCTTTTGATGAAGATCGTGATGCAATGATGCAACGTGCTATTGCCGCAAATATTGAACGATTTTTTATTCCAGCAATTGACTCATCTTATACAGAGGCCATGTTTCAATTAGAAAAGGCTTATCCAGAAAATGTCTATTTAATGATGGGATTACATCCTACGTCTGTAAAAGACAATTATAAGGAAGAGCTGAAGCATATTGAAACTCTTTTTAAACAGCGATCTTTTGTTGCAGTTGGTGAAATTGGTATTGATTTATATTGGGACACGTCAACACTGCAAATACAACAAGACGCATTTAGACAACAGATTCATTTAGCAAAACATTATAATTTGCCAATTGTTATTCACTGCAGAGACGCCTTTGATGAAATTTTCGAAATTTTAGAAGAGGAAAAAGATGAAAAGTTATTCGGAATATTTCATTGTTTTACAGGAACACTCGAACAAGCAAAACGAGCCATATCTTATAATATGAAACTAGGAATTGGAGGTGTTGTTACTTTTAAAAATGGCGGAATAGATAAATTCATCAATCAAATAGATTTAAAACATATTGTATTAGAGACTGATGCTCCTTATTTGTCTCCAACACCTTACAGAGGAAAGCGAAATGAAAGTAGTTACATTATTAATGTATTAGATAAGCTTTCAGAATTATATAATTTACCAAAAGGAGATATTGCAAAAATCACAACAGATAACTCAATAGGCGTTTTTAAAATATAGCTATGTATAAACCAAATATCCTTTTAATATATACAGGAGGAACTATAGGAATGACAAAAGATCCTGAAACAGGAGTGCTTCGAGCATTTGATTTTGCTAACCTACTTGAAAAGATTCCAGAATTAAAGTTATTAGACTGCTCCATTGAAACCGTTTCGTTTGATAAAGCTATAGATTCATCAAATATGAGTCCTGATTATTGGATAAAAATAGCTGAGATTATTGAATCCTACTACAGTCAATGTGACGGCTTTGTAGTTTTACATGGAAGCGATACCATGAGTTATTCTGCTTCAGCATTAAGTTTTATGTTAGAAAACTTAAGCAAGCCAGTAATTTTTACAGGCTCGCAATTACCAATTGGAGATTTGCGCACTGATGCGAAAGAAAATTTAATTACATCAATTCAAGTAGCATCATTAAGTCATAATAATGAACCTTTAATAAAAGAAGTAGGCCTTTATTTTGAATACAAATTATATAGAGGAAACAGAACAACAAAAATTAATGCAGAACATTTTGAAGCGTTTGCATCCTTAAATTATCCAGATTTGGTTGAGTCTGGCGTGCATTTAAAAATAAATAGAGACTATTTATTGAAGCCGGAAATAGGTGAACAATTAAAAGTTCACAAAACCTTAAATACAAATGTTGCAATTATTAAGCTATTCCCTGGTATCTCAGAAGAAATTCTTAAAGCAATTTTATTCACGCCAAATCTTGAAGGGATTGTGCTAGAGACTTATGGAGCAGGAAATACAACTACTGATTCTTGGTTTATAAATTTATTAAAACAAACTATTGAAAAAGGTATACCTATTATTAATGTAACACAATGCTTTGGAGGCAGTGTTATAATGGGTCATTACGAAACTAGTACGCAACTTAAAAGTATTGGAGTAATCTCTGGTGGAGATATGACTACAGAGGCAGCTATAACCAAATTAATGTACTTACTCACCAAAAATTTATCAAAAGAAACCTTCAAAACCCATTTTGAAAGCTCATTAAGAGGAGAAGTCTCATAAAATTAACAAACAAAGTTTTAACCTTTAATTTTTTTTTTGTTATTTGCCGACCTGTAATAATAAAAATTACAGAGAGGTGGCCGAGTGGTCGAAGGCGCACGCCTGGAAAGTGTGTATACGCCAA
>CALGIH010000251.1 GCA_937916035.1 uncultured Lacinutrix sp. | reverse complement strand
ACTACCACTTGCGTTTCTTATTAAGCTCTTCCTCAGCTAATAATTCTTCCTGAGGAATTACTTTTAAAAATGAAGGATGCTGCTCAATAGCATATTCTATTTTTTTAACAATATCAGCAATTGATTCGTTTTCGTAATCAATATCTAAAGGCTCTTTAATTTCCATAGATTGCAAAATATTCTTCTTTTTTATTCTAAGACCTTTTTTATCAAACGAACGTCTAAAGCCATCAATAACAATAGGAACAACAATAGGCTTGTAACGCTTAATAATGTGAGCAGTGCCTTTTCTAATAGGTTTAAAAGGTGTTGTAGTACCTTGCGGAAACGTGATAACCCAACCATCATCTAAAGCTTTCGCAATACTCGAAATATCGCTCATTTTCACTTGTCTGTTTACATTCTGACCTTCAGCTCTCCATGTACGCTCAATACTAACTGAACCAACATAAGCCAAAATTTTAGGAAGCAAACCAGATTTCATAGTTTCCTTGGCAGCAACGTAATAAATATTAAGTTTTGGGTTCCATAGATAACCAACATTTTTAATGGAATCATCACGACCACTTAGGCTCGCATTAAACACATGAAACATAGCAACCACATCAGCAAAATAAGTTTGGTGATTGGAAATAAAAAGCACATTGGTTTCTGGAAGCTTCTTTAAAACTTCAGAACCATCAATTTGCAATTCATTAAATCCTCTAAATCTTCTATGTGTTATGGCTCCCAGAATTCTAATAAGCCATTTTTTTATAAAGAGTATATGTCCAAAAGGATTTTTCTTAAACAATCCCATAAATGTTGAGTGTCTCTATTAATTAGTAATTACAAACGTACATATTTTTTCTGTCCTAGGAAGATAACAAAATCCAAAATAACCAAATAAATATTAAACGTCTCGATACAGCATTATAAAACGGCTTTCAAGATATCTTTTATTTCACTGAGCATCATCGCTGTAGCTCCCCAAACTATATAACCATTTAACTCATAAGCAGGCACATCAATTTTTACTGTATAAGAGGTCGCTACAGATTTAGTTACAGCAATATTATTATCTAGAAAATGATGTAAAGGCACTTCAATAATAGCTTCAACTTCATCGTCCTGTTTTATAAAATGTGGTGTTTTCATGGTGATTCCAATAAAAGGCTGCACATAAAAATTACTTGGTGGAATATAAACCTCTGTCATTTGTTTGATGACTTCAATGTGATGCTCAGGCACTCCTATTTCTTCAAAAGTTTCTCGTAATGCTGTTTTTTTTAGTGTTTTATCTTCATCTTCATACTTACCACCTGGAAATCCTATTTGCGCTGAGTGTACTCCTTTATAGGTCTTTTTAAGAATGAGCGCTAAGTGTGTTTGGTTAGAATGATCCGGATAAAACATTGCCAAAACTCCTGCTCGTTTGGCATCTTTCATTGCTTCTTTATAGCTACTTATAAGTTCTTGTCTAAAAGGTGGTGACATTTTAAACTGAGAAGTTTCGGCTGGTAACGGTATATTTTTTATTTTTGACAGTGAAACTAAAAATTCATCAAAATTCATTTATGCGATTTATATTGTTTTTTTGCACTTTTTTACTACTATTCAATTGTGAAGATAAGCAAAAGCAACAAAGAACAGTCACTGAAATTTCTAACGAAGTTCAAAAAGAAACTGACGATAAACCTAAAGTAACTCCAAATAATGTAAAAAGAAAATTCCCGAAGCTAAATGATGAAAACGCAATGGAATTCTTTTTACAATATGAAAAAGACAACAAAGAAGATAAAGTACGGATCACAACCGATTTTGGCGAGATAGATATTTTACTCTTTGATAATACTAAGTTTCATAGAGCGAACTTTATATTTCTTACCAAACAAAAGTATTTTGAGAATACACAATTTTATCGTGTGATTGATAACTTCATCGTTCAAGCAGGAAATAGTGATGATAGAGCTACAGCAAGAAAACGAGTAAAGATTGGCAAATACTTATTACCAACAGACACTAAACGTGGCTATACTCACGATCGTGGCGTTATAAGTATGCCTAGTAGCGAGATTGATAACCCTCATAAATTAGCCTCTCCTTTTGAGTTTTTCATTGTACAACAACGTGGTGGCGCTAAGTTCTTAGATGGTGATTATACCGTTTTCGGAAAAGTAATTCGAGGCATGGATGTGATTGATAAAATTGCAGCTGTTGCTACTGATGAAGGCGATTGGCCTCAAAAGAATATTTTCATTAAGAAGGTGGAGATTATTGAGTAGTTAGTCTGCTTTATAAATATTAGGCAAGGCAATTTTAAACTTAACAGCGAGCAAACGCACTAAAATAACAATCGCTCCAGCAATCATAAATACAAAATCGCTTTCCAAAGGTGATTTTCTAATTAAAAAATAAGACAGTCCACCTAAAATACAAGCCGTTGCATAAATTTCTTTTCTAAAAATTACAGGAATTTAATTACACAAAATATCTCTAATCACACCGCCAAAACAAGCAGTCATAGTACCTAATGCTATACAAATTATTGGATGCAAGCCAGCAGACAAACCTTTTTCAATGCCAA
>CALGIH010000250.1 GCA_937916035.1 uncultured Lacinutrix sp. | reverse complement strand
GAACCATGGATTCCATTCTATATTAGTACTCTAGATTCAATAACAAAAAAACCAGATGCTAAATATTACAGAAATAAGCGCAGCGATGCTTTTAATATAGAAGTCACAGATAATTTATTCTTAAGATCTGACTATCAGGATTCTATTCAAAAAATTATCCTTGATAGTGATATGCTTAATCGATTAATATATCGCTATAGTGATTTGCCATATTATATATTAAAGAAATTTATTGAAAAACATTACGACCAAACACTTGATCAATTAGTTCAGCAACATTTTTATCAGTCTTTGGGAGCAAATTACACGACCTATAATCCAATAGAAAAATTCAGTAACACCCAAATTGTGCCTACTGAAGTTGATGATTATTACAGATATCAAGAGGTGCATGGTTATGTTCATGATATGGGAGCTGCTATGCAAAATGGAGTTGGTGGTCATGCTGGAGTTTTTAGTAATGCCAATGATGTGGCTAAAATCATGCAATTGTTTTTACAAAAAGGCTATTATGGCGGAAAGCGCTATTTTAAAACTCAAACTTTAGACAAATTTAACACCTGTTATTTCTGTGAAAATGATAATAGGAGAGGTATTGGATTTGATAAGCCTCAATTGGGTGATTCTGGACCAACGTGTGGTTGTATATCAATGACAAGTTTTGGTCATTCAGGTTTTACAGGAACCTACGCTTGGGCAGACCCAGAAGAAGAAATTGTCTATGTCTTTTTAGCAAACAGAACGTGGCCAAATGCTGGTAAAAACAAATTACTAAGAGAAAACATTAGAACAGAAATACAACGCTTAATTTACGAAGCGATAGATGATTAAAAATGTAAATAAAATTCGACAATCACTTTTGTGATAACTAAAAATAAATTTTTCAATGAAGATAGGAATAGTATGTTATCCAACGTTTGGTGGTAGTGGAGTCGTAGCAACAGAATTGGGATTGGAATTATCCAAACGTGGACACGAAATACACTTTATTACTTACAGTCAGCCTGTGCGATTGGAGTTGTTAAATAAAAATGTCCATTTCCATGAAGTAAATGTGCCTGAATATCCACTATTTCACTATCAACCTTATGAACTTGCCTTATCAAGTAAATTGGTAGATATGGTTAAGTTGCACAAAATAGATGTGTTGCATGTTCACTATGCTATTCCGCATGCTTATGCTGCGTACATGGCAAAAAAAATGTTGCAGGAAGAAGGCATTGAAGTCCCAATTGTAACGACGCTTCATGGTACAGATATTACACTTGTTGGTAGCCATCCTTTTTATAAATCTGCGGTGACATTTAGCATCAATAAATCAGATGCAGTGACATCTGTTTCACAAAGTTTAAAAGATGATACGCTACGTTTATTTGATATAAAAAATGAAATTAAGGTAGTACCAAACTTCATCGATTTTGAAAAATACACCAATCATTTTACAGATTGCCAACGTGCAATGATGGCAACAGAAAAGGAGAAAATAATTACACATATTAGTAATTTTCGACCTGTTAAACGTATTCAAGATATCATTCGAGTTTTCTATGAAATTCAAAAAGAAATACCAGCCAAATTAATGATGGTTGGCGAAGGTCCTGAAAAAGTGCCAGCCGAATTATTATGCAAACAATTAGGTATAGAAAATAAAGTGGTGTTCTTTGGAAAGAGTCACGAAATAGACAAAATTTTATGTTTTAGTGATTTATTTCTTTTGCCTTCTGAAGCTGAAAGTTTCGGATTGGCTGCCTTGGAAGCAATGGCCTCTGGTGTACCAGTAATTTCTAGTAATGCTGGAGGTATTTCAGAAGTTAATAAACAGGGTGTTTCTGGTTTTTTAAGTAATGTTGGCGATATTGATGATATGGTTAAAAACGCTTTATTTATTTTAAAGGATGATTCAATTCTAGCCAAATTTAAAATCAATGCAAAAAAAGAAGCAAAACAATTCGATATTCATAAAATTGTACCATACTACGAAGCTATTTATAAAGAAGCTATGGTAAATTGTATTTCAATTTAGAGCTACATTTAAATAATTTATTTACCTTTCTCTTCTTAATATAACAACAACCAACAATGAACAGAAAGGACTTCTTAAATCTCAGCACTCGCGCAGCCTTATTTCTTGGTGTTGCACCAACGCTTATTGCTTGCAAAGATGATGCTACACAAATTGATAAAGACAAAGTAAACGAAATGCTTAGTGCTTCAAAAGCATTAGGAACTGCTGTTAGTTTAGCGCATGCACCAATAGAAAAAGTGAGAGTTGGCATTATTGGCATGGGAAATCGTGGTACTGTACTCATTCAAATGTTTGAATATCTTATCAAAAATAATCATGCCGAAATTGTAGCGCTTTCAGATTTAAAAGAAGACAAGCTTAATAAAAACAATGACTATTTAAAAACCATTCAGCCAAAAGGAGCAGACCTTTACTTTGGAAGTAAGGACGAATGGAAAAAAGTAGCCGAACGTGATGATGTTGATTTAATGATCATTGCAACGCCTTGGGAATATCATACCGAAATGTCTGTATATGGGATGGAAAATGGAAAGCACGTCTCTTGTGAGCAACCAATGGCAATGACACTTAAAGATTGCTGGAAACTTATTGAAGTAGCTGAACGTACCAAAATGCATTGCATGTACATGGAAAATTGCTGTTTTAATGGCGAAGAACTTTGGGTGCTTAATATGATAAATGAAGGTGTTTTTGGCGAGGTTAACCATGCTGAAGGTGCATATATTCATGATTTGCGAAAGCACATGATGGATGAAACGTATTATGAAGATCAATGGAGAATCAAACATCATCAAGTTAAAAATGGAAATTTTTATACAGGACATGGTTTAGGTCCAACTAGTTTTTATATGGACATAGGTCGTGGTGATAATTATGATCATTTAGTAAGCATGAGTTCTAAAGAACAAAGCATGAGTACTGCTGCCAAAAAAGATAAATTTTGGGCAACGGAATTTGCTTGTGGAGA
>CALGIH010000249.1 GCA_937916035.1 uncultured Lacinutrix sp. | reverse complement strand
GGTTGGTGAAAATCGAGACAAACTTGTACAACAAGCATTAGACTATTATAACAACGATTCCTTTTGGCTCGTGGCACCTTACAAAGTGTTTGATCATGGTGTAGAACGACGACTCGTTGAATTAGAAAATGGCAAAGAAGGTTTATTAGTTACTTATAAAACTGGAGGCTCTACTCCTGGCGACTCTTATCTTTGGGAATTTGACGACCAAGGAAAACCAAAAAGTTTTAAAATGTGGACATCCATTTTACCAATTGATGGCCTTGAAGCTAGTTGGTCAGACTGGACAACTACCGAAAGTGGTGCACAACTACCAACCTTTCACAAACTCCTATTTATTGGCTTAGAAATTGATCATATAAAGGGAGAAAAAAGACCTTACCTTAACGATAAAAAATAATAAGATAATGTCAGTCCGAATTCCTACTGTCATTACTAGGAGTGTTAAAACGAAGTAATCGGACAAATCTCAACTCCTAACAAACAGATGGCTTCACAGTGTTCGCAATGCCAGAACTATTACTTACCACTTTGCCCAATAAACTGCTGGCTCTTGTTCTTAAACATGACATTAAACGTAGTTAAGCTACCATAACTTCTAGTTATGTATTGTTGTAAGTCGATCTTTTCTTGTTCGTCAAGAATTATTACTAGCATTTATTTTTTGCTCCATCACTCGAAGTCTATCTCTAAGAAAATCAATACGTAGAACTACGTAATTACTAAACATTATTAACATTTTTTCATTAAAAATTACTGTTTATAACTCCTAGTTCAGCAATTAACATTCACTTTGGTTTTACCTACTAAATCTGTACCTTTGCAACTTTATAAATCTATGAGCCAATTTGAAGAACATATTGAGGTGAAAGGCGCTCGCGTTCACAACCTTAAAAACATTGATGTATCCATACCAAGAGAGAAGCTAGTGGTCATTACTGGCTTGTCTGGAAGCGGTAAATCATCCTTGGCTTTTGATACCATTTATGCCGAAGGACAACGTCGTTATATTGAGACATTATCGTCGTATGCACGACAGTTTTTAGGTGGTTTAGAGCGTCCAGATGTCGATAAAATTGATGGTTTGTCTCCAGTGATTGCCATAGAGCAAAAAACAACCAGCAAGTCGCCACGTTCAACCGTTGGTACCATCACTGAAATTTATGATTTTTTACGTTTGTTGTTTGCTAGAGCGAGTGATGCTTATAGTTACAACACAGGCTTAAAAATGGTGAGTTATAGCGACGAGCAAATTAAAGAACTCATCTTGGAGACTTTTGATGGCAAACGCATTAGTGTGTTGGCTCCTGTAATTAGATCTCGAAAAGGCCATTACAGAGAACTCTTTGAGCAAATTGCCAAACAAGGTTTTGTAAAGGTTCGTGCTGATGGCGAAATCAAAGATTTGGCAAAAGGCATGATGCTAGATCGTTACAAAATACACGATATAGAAATTGTGATTGATCGCTTGCAAATTAGTGCTGCTGTTGATAATGATAAACGCCTCACCGAAACCATCAATACTGCCATGTATCATGGTGACAATGTGCTCATGGTTATTGATAATGACACCAATGAAGCACGCTATTTTAGTCGTGACTTAATGTGTCCGCAATCTGGAATTTCCTATCCAAATCCTGAGCCTAATAACTTCTCATTCAACTCGCCAAAAGGCGCTTGCAACAAGTGTAATGGGATTGGCACCATGTATCAGGTGAATGAAAAGAAAATTGTGCCAGACGATAGTTTATCTATTAAAGCTGGTGGCTTAGCTCCTCAAGGGCCTCAAAAAAATTCATGGATCTTCAAACAACTTGAACTCATTGCACAACGCTATGATTTTAGTTTAGGTGATCCTATTAAAAAGATACCGAAAGAAGCTTTGGATATGATTTTTTATGGTGGCAACGAAAAATTTACGGTAGATAGTAAAACCTTAGGCATCACCAGAAGTTATAGCATCGATTTTGAAGGTATCGCCAATTTTATTGAAAGTCAGTACAACACTGCTGAATCCACGTCGATAAAACGTTGGGCAAAAGAATACATGGACAAAATTGTGTGTCCTGAATGTGAAGGCTCACGCTTGAAAAAGGAGTCGATGTTTTTTAAAATAAACGATAAAAGCATTGCCGAATTAGCGCATATGGATATTGTAGAGTTAGGCGTTTGGTTTCATGATTTAGAAAACCATTTATCTGACAAACAAAAAGCCATTGCTGAAGAAGTAGTGAAAGAAATAAAAAGCCGTATTCAGTTTTTATTGGATGTTGGTTTAACGTACTTATCACTTGATAGAAGCTCAAAATCTTTATCTGGAGGAGAAGCACAACGTATTAGATTAGCCACACAAATTGGTTCACAATTGGTTGGTGTACTTTATATTTTGGATGAACCAAGTATTGGTTTGCATCAACGTGACAATGCAAAACTCATCAACTCTTTAATAGCCTTACGTGATATTGGGAACTCTGTCATTGTTGTTGAGCATGATAAAGACATGATTGAACGCGCAGACCACGTGATTGATATTGGTCCTTTTGCAGGGAAACATGGTGGCGAAATTATTAGTGAAGGCACACCAAAAGAATTACTTACACATCATACACTTACTGCAGATTACCTCAACGGAACCAAACGTATTGAAGTCCCGAAAAAACGCAGAAAAGGAAATGGTAAGACCATGACTTTAAAAGGATGTACAGGAAACAATTTAAAGAATGTGTCTGTAAGTTTTCCGTTAGGAAAAATGATTGGTGTGACAGGAGTTTCAGGAAGCGGAAAGAGTACCTTGATTAATGAAACCCTATACCCTATTTTAAACAATTACTATTTTCATGGTGTAAAAACCATTATGCCTTACAAGAGCATTAAAGGTTTAGAGCATATTGATAAGGTGATTGATATTAACCAATCTCCTATTGGACGTACACCACGAAGTAATCCTGCAACCTACACCAAAACGTTTGATGAAGTACGTAGCTTGTTTGCTAAGATTCCTGAAGCGATGATTAGAGGTTACAAACCAGGTCGCTTTAGTTTTAATGTGCCAGGAGGACGTTGCGAAACCTGTAAAGGTGGTGGCTTACGTGTTATTGAAATGAACTTTTTGCCTGATGTTTATGTGGAGTGTGAAACCTGTCAAGGCAAACGCTTTAACAGAGAAACCTTGGAGATTCGTTACAAAGGAAAAAGCATTAGTCATGTGTTAAATATGACCATAGAAGAGGCATTGCCTTACTTTGAACACATTCCGAAAATATACCGAAAACTAAAAACCATTAATGATGTTGGTTTGGGTTATATCTCCTTAGGTCAACCAAGTACAACGTTGTCTGGTGGCGAGGCACAACGTATTAAATTAGCGACTGAACTCTCCAAACGAGACACAGGAAACACCTTTTACATTTTGGATGAACCTACAACAGGACTGCATTTTGAAGACATTAGAGTGCTCATGATTGTGCTTAATAAATTGGCTGATAAAGGTAATACTGTTTTGATTATTGAACACAACTTGGACGTTATAAAAACCGTTGACCACGTTATTGATATTGGTTACGAGGGCGGAAAAGGTGGTGGTAAGATCATTGCTGAAGGCACACCTGAAGAAGTGGCTAAACATCCTAAAAGCTATACAGCGAAGTTTCTAAGAAAAGAACTAAATTAGCAGTTGATAAATTTAAATATATGAAGAAGGAATTACATCCAAAAGGCTGGAATGGCATAAAAACGAATGACTCATGGGCGATTTTTAAAATCATGGGAGAGTTTGTAAATGGTTATGAAAAATTAAGTAGAATTGGACCATGTGTCTCTATTTTTGGCTCAGCAAGAACACAACCACATGATAAATATTACCAATTGGCACAAGATATTGCCACACATATTGTTGAGGCTGGTTATGGCGTCATCACTGGTGGTGGACCAGGAATTATGGAAGCTGGAAATAAAGGTGCACATTTAGCTGGCGGAACTTCTGTTGGGTTAAATATCGATTTGCCTTTTGAACAACATGACAATCCATATATTGATAGTGATAAGAGTCTTGACTTTGACTACTTCTTTGTACGTAAGGTCATGTTTGTGAAATACTCACAAGGCTTTGTGGTTATGCCTGGAGGCTTTGGCACACTTGACGAATTGTTTGAAGCGATTACACTTATACAAACTAAAAAGATTGAAAAATTTCCAATTATTTTAGTCGGAACTGAATTTTGGGGAGGCGTTATGGATTGGATAAAAGACACCTTACTTGAAAAATTTAGTACTGTGAGCGCAACCGATTTAGATTTAATACATCTAGTAGATACAGAAACTGAAGTTATTGACATTTTAGATGGTTTCTACAAACAATATGAGTTAAGCCCTAATTTTTAATTAATAGTATCACATTCTCCCTTTAGCATGAATAAAAGAGTTTTTATAACACTCCTTATGTTTTGCATTTTTGTAAATGCCCTGTTTTCACAAGAAAACTTAAAGCTGATGTTTTATAATGTGCTAAACTATCCATTGCAAGAGCCTGCATCTCGCATTCAAAACTTAGAGGTTATCATTACTGATTATAGTCCAGATCTATTTATGATTTGTGAACTTAATAATGAAGCAGGTGCAGATAACATATTAAATATCATGCAGTATGCAAACAGCAATTACCAACGTGCTGTATTTCAGTTTAACATGTCTGATGATAACATAGGTGACCAAAATGAATTGCAAAACATGCTATACTATGATAGCTCAAAATTTAGCTTAGAAAGTCAAACTATTGTAGCTTCCAGTTATAGAGATTTTAATCATTATATCCTAAAGATTAAAACTGTTGATGCAGATACTAATCCGATTTATTTAGATGTTTTTGTATCGCATTTGAAATCGTCAAGCGGAACTACAAATCAACAACTTCGCTTAGCAATGGTCAACGACTTCGTTGCTTATCTTGAAACCTTACCCAATCATCGCAATGTGGTGTTTGGTGGTGATTTAAATATCTATACATCGTCCGAGCCTGCTTTTCAAGAGCTTATTGACACCAACAATAATATCACTTTTGTTGATCCTGCAGATCGTGTTGGTAGCTGGCACAACAACATCAATTATATAGATGTATTCACACAATCAACTAGAACACAAAATGGATTGGGTGGTGCAACAGGTGGTTTTGATGATCGGTTTGATTTTATTCTTACCTCTGAAAACATGTTAACGAATACCGATTTGTTTTACGTTCCAGACAGTTATCAAGTGTATGGAAATAATGCTAATTCAAATTGTTATAATGGTGAAATCAATACAGCCAATTGTGATGGAAGTGAATTTAATTTCACTATCAGAGATGCACTTTATTACATGAGTGATCATTTACCTGTGACTCTTGAATTACAAACCCCTGAAGCATTGAGTGTAGAAACGCCAACTTACTTTAATGGCATCAAATTTGTAGGCTCTAACGTTGTTAGCGAGCAACTACAATTAAAAATCACTAACAGTGCCATTGATAATTTAACTATTTACAATACACTTGGTCAAAAAATTGAGACGTTGAAAACTAAAAATGTAGCCAACCTAGCAATAGATGTTTCAAAATTAGCTAGTGGTATTTATTATATTTTGACATCAAACAAGTTAATTAAACCTTTAAAATTTGTGATTCAATAATTGAAAACTAAACTCTCATATCTATTACTACTCCTACTATCTTGTCAACTACTGGTCGCACAGAATAAGATAGACATAAAAGCAAATTTTAATATTCCTGAAAAAACCATTACTGTAAATCAGTTTATTTCATACACAAATACCTCAAACGATACTTTGAGTACGATTTACTTGAATGATTGGAGTAATAGTTTTTCAACCAAAAGCACACCATTAGCAAACAGGTTTACCGAAGAGTACAATACCAACTTCCATTTTGCAAAAAACGAAGAGCGTGGTTATACTGTTGTCTTGTCTATTAAAGATCAACAGTTTAATGAATTGAGTTTTGATCGTTTAGAAAATCAACTCGACATTGTTACTGTAAGTCTTGATAAAGCCTTGCTTCCCGGAGAAGCTTATAACTTAACACTAGTCTATAAAATTCATTTACCTAGCGATAAATTTACGCGTTATGGTATTACTCCTTTTAAAGAAATAAAACTAAAATACTGGTACATTACACCTGCTGTTTATAATGGAACGTGGAACTATTATAGCAATAAAGATTTGGATGATTTATTCATTCCGAAAGCAGATATTACTCTTGAAGCAGAATTTCCAAGAAACTATGTGCTTACTACAGCATTAGACTTAGTGTCTACCAATCAAAATAA
>CALGIH010000248.1 GCA_937916035.1 uncultured Lacinutrix sp. | reverse complement strand
GTTGGTTAGTAGATGGTGCAGCCATTATTAATCAAGTACCTTTATGTAATACGTCTTATGGCCCATACGCTAGAGCTATGGTTCGCGTTTGTAAAGAAGAAAGTTTTCATCAACGTCAAGGTTATGAAATCATGATAAAATTAGCTAACGGAACTCCAGAGCAAAAAGATATGGCTCAAGATGCCTTAAACCGCTGGTGGTGGCCATCATTAATGATGCTTGGACCAACAGATGCTGAATCTGTGCATACTGAACAATCTATGAAATGGAAGCTTAAACGCAAATCTAACGATGAGTTACGTCAGCAATTTATAGATCAAACCGTTCCACAAGCAGAATTAATTGGTTTAACCGTTCCAGATCCAGATTTAAAATGGAATGAAGAAAGAGGTAGTTACGATTTTGGTGAAATTAATTGGGATGAGTTCTGGCAAGTTGTAAAAGGTCATGGACCATGTAATAAAGAACTTATGAAAGCTAGAATTGGTGCATGGGAAGAAGGTGAATGGGTTCGTGATGCAGCCATGGCCCACGCTTCAAAAAAAACAAGAAAGAAAAGAAAAACTAGTAGTTTGAAAATATAATTATGGGAACAAAAAACTGGCCACTTTGGGAAGTCTTCGTAAGAAGTAAAAACGGATTAGAACATCGTCATTTTGGAAGTCTTCATGCTGCAGATGCGGAAATGGCACTTGAAAATGCACGTGATGTTTATACAAGAAGAAATGAAGGCATAAGTATTTGGGTTGTAGAATCAAAAAACATTACAGCATCAAATCCTGAGCATAATGGCGAGTTATTCGAACCCGCTCAAGATAAAGTGTATCGTCATCCAACGTTTTACGATTTGCCTGACGAAGTAAAATACATGTGACGCTTGCGTCATTCCCTCGAAGGAGGGAATCTCATAATTAATAATTGATTGTTCAATTAATAAGACACCCACTTTCGTGGGCATAAAAATGAAAAACGAAAATTTATATAAATACATTTTAGGTGTCGCAGACAATAGTCTAATTCTTGGACAAAGAATGGGTGAACTATGTGGTCATGGTCCAAGTTTAGAAACAGATATTGCTTGTACTAATATATCATTAGACTTATTCGGACAAGTACGTAACTATTATCAATATGCTGCTAAAATTTCAGGAGATGGTAGATCTGAAGATGATATAGCAATGCTTCGTAAAGAACGTGAGTATGTAAATGTATTACTTGTAGAACAGCCAAATACAGATTTTGCATACACCATGGCTCGTCAGTTTTTATTTGATGTATATCACTTGTTGTTTTTACGAGAATTAGAGAAAAGCAAAGATTTAACCTTATCAGCAATCGCCACAAAATCAATTAAAGAAGTGAGTTATCATCAACGATTTTCATCAGATTGGGTGAAGCGTTTAGGTGATGGAACACAGGAAAGTCATGAAAAAATGCAAGATGGTATTGATGATTTGTGGACTTATACAGACGAATTATTTCATCAAACGAAAGCAGATAAGGCAATGGTTGAAGAAGGTATTGGTGTAGATGTTACAAAGCTAAAAGACAAATATTATCAATTAGTAGATGGTGTTTTAGAAGAATCTACTTTAACAATTCCTGAATCAAAATGGTTTCAAAAAGGAGGTAAAGAAGGAATTCACACAGAGCATTTAGGATATTTATTAAGCGAATTACAATATATGCAACGTGCCTATCCTAAAATGGAGTGGTAACAAAATGACAATAACAGAACAACATATTGACCAAATTCTAATTCCAATTTTAGATCAAGTTTCAGATCCTGAAATTCCGGTGTTGTCAATTATGGATATGGGAGTTGTACGTACTGCTGCTATTGAAAATGATTTAGTCAAAGTTCAAATCACACCAACCTACAGTGGCTGTCCAGCTATGGATGTTATTGGCGATGATATAAAAAAAGCATTAAAAGAAGCAGGTTATAATTCAGAAATTGAATTAATTCTTGCTCCAGCTTGGACAACCGATTGGATTACTCCAAGAGGACGAAAAGCACTCGAAGATTACGGAATAGCTGCGCCTTTGGGAGCTGAAGCAGATAAAGATGTATTACTAAATGGAAAGCGATTAGTAAAGTGTACTAATTGCGGTTCAAAAAATACGCGATTAGTAAGTCAGTTTGGTTCAACAGCATGTAAAGCACAATTTCAATGTGAGGATTGCCAAGAACCTTTCGATTATTTTAAATGTTTGAAATAATAGTATGAACAAAAAATCACCAATGTTAGGACTTCGTACTGTAGTATATATGGTTGAAGATTTAGAAAAAGCAAAAGCATGGTATAGTAAAGCATTTAATGAAGAACCATATTGGGATACACCATATTATGTAGGGTTTAATATTGGAGGATATGAATTAGGATTGCATCCAAAAGAAAAAGCTAAAGGGACAGATAATGGAACTGTGCAATCATATTGGGGAGTTGAAGACATAAAAAAAACATATAAGTCTTTAATTGATCTAGGAGGAACTAAACATGAGGAGCCTAATAATGTTGGAGGAGATATTGAAGTAGCAAGTGTCTATGATCCTTGGAAAAATATAATTGGGATTATTTATAACCCAGCATTTAAACTATAAAAACTCTTTAACGAGTGATTAAGATAAAATAAGGTATGAGCAATTCAATTGAACTTAAAATTGAAAACAAAATAGCATTTATAGCACTCAATAGACCAGAAGTGTTTAATAGCTTTAATCGTGAAATGGCTTTGCGATTGCAAAGTACCCTTGACTTATGTGAAACCAATAATGAGGTTAGAGCCATCGTTTTATCTGGAAATGGAAAAGCATTTTGTGCAGGTCAAGATCTCAAAGAAGTCACTTCTCCTGAGTTAAACCCTGGATTCAAAAAAATTCTTGAAGAACATTATAATCCTATTATTTTAAGAATTAGAAAAATTAAGAAACCAATTATTGGAGCAATAAATGGAGTGGCTGCTGGAGCAGGAGCAAACATTGCATTAGCTTGTGATATTGTTGTCGCTCATGAAAAAGTGAGTTTTATTCAAGCATTTAGTCTTATTGGCTTGGTTCCTGATAGTGCAGGAACATTTTTTTTACCAAGATTAGTCGGTTTCCAAAAGGCATTAGCATTAGCTATGTTAGGTGATAAAATATCTGCTGAAGAAGCAGAAAGAATGGGAATGATTTATAAGGTAATTCCTTTAGAGAGTTTTGAAGAAGAAGTGAATAAACTCGCTTTAAAACTCGCTAATATGCCAACCAAAGCATTAGGAATGATTAAAGAATTATATAATAAATCTATGACTAACAATTTAGAAGCACAATTGGCTCTAGAGTCTAAACTTCAAATTGAAGCAGCTCAAAGTGAAGATTATGCTGAAGGTGTTTCAGCATTTATAGAAAAAAGGAAACCAAACTTCAAAGGCAAATAACTTTATTATGTTTGGGCTATTTAAAAGTGATCAATTATATATTAAAGTTTCAAGTAATTATGTTGAAATAATAGATGTTGATAAAAATAAAAAAGTGAATGGGAAATCTATTGAGCCATTTTCATCGGAGCGGCTCTTAATTGCTGAATTTAGTGTAGCAGAAGATTTTATGAATGATTTAATAAATAAATTAAAAAGAAATAATAGAAGTAATGCAATCTTATTCCATCCTATTGATTTTGTTGAAGGCAGGATATCAGAAGTTGAAAACAAGAATTTTTTTAGAGATATCAGCAAGATTAAAAGGAAGAAAGGTTAAAATTTGGGTTGGACAAGAGTTAACAAATAAACGAGCAATAGAAAAATTAAATAAAAAATGAATAAAGAATTTCTCATACAAGTTCACGAACGCGTGAAACCGCATATTCACAATACACCCGTGTTGTCGTCGGAATTAATTAATGAAATTAGTGGATGCAAGGTGTATTTTAAGTGTGAGAACTTCCAAAAAATGGGAGCTTTTAAAATGCGAGGAGCAGCCAATGCGATTTCAAAATTAACAGATGAACAAAAAAGTAAAGGTGTAGTGACGCATTCCTCAGGAAATTTCGCTCAAGCACTTTCACTTGCAGCCAAAAAGATTGGAGTTAAAGCATATATAGTAATGCCTGAAAGTGCGCCTCAAGTAAAAAAGAATGCTGTTAGAACTTACGAAGGTGAAATATTTGAAAGTGGTTCAACTCCTAAAGAACGTGAAGACTTAGCAGAGAAAGTAAGAAAAGACAAAGGAGCTACCTTTATTCATCCTTCAAATGATGATAATGTAATTCATGGACAAGGTACAGCTGCTATGGAATTATTAGAAGAACAACCTCAATTGGATTATATTTTTACACCTGTTGGAGGAGGAGGGTTAATCGCAGGAACTGCTTTAGCTGTGAAATATTTTTCTAATAACTGTAAAGTAATTGGAGGAGAGCCTAAGAATGCGGATGATGGATTTCGTTCATTACAAAGCGGTAAAATTGAGTATAATGATTCTGTAAACACCATTGCAGATGGTTTAAGAACCAATTTTGGCGATCGAAATTTTCCAATTATAAAAGAAGAGGTTGAACGTATTATATTGGTAGAAGAAAATGAGATCGTGGAAGCAATGAAGTTGGTTTGGGAGCGCATGAAAATTATTATCGAACCGTCAAGTGCTGTAGCATTTGCAGCATTATTAAAAGAAAAAGAACAATTTAAAAATAAAGAAGTCGGAATAATTATTTCTGGTGGAAATGTAGATGTGGCAAACCTTCCTTTTTGAAGGTTTGCCATCCTGAACTAGTTACAGGATCTCATTAATAAAAAATTTAAAAGCTTTGTCATTCCTGCGCAGGCGGGAATCCACAATAAAAAAGAAAACATGAACGTAGGAATTATTGGTTCTGGAACAATGGGAAGTGGTATTGCACAAGTGGCTGCAACTTCTGGTTGTAAAGTAAAATTATACGACACCAATCAAGCAGCTTTAGATAAGGCAAAAGCGGCTTTAGAAAAAATATTGAATAGACTCATTGAAAAAGGCAGAATTGATGAAGCAGAGAAGAAGAGAATTCAGAATAACATTCAATATGTTGATAGTTTAAAAAATCTTTCAGATGCTAATCTTACAATTGAAGCCATTGTTGAAAATATTGAGATCAAGAAAAAAGTATTTTCAGAATTAGAAAGTTATGTTTCTGAAGACTGTATCATTGCTTCAAACACATCTAGTTTATCTATAGCATCCATTGCAGCATCTCTTAAAAATCCAAAACGTTGTGTCGGAATTCATTTTTTTAACCCTGCACCTTTAATGAAATTAGTTGAGGTCATTCCTGCTATTCAAACATCTTATGAAACATTAGAAAAGGCGATAGATACAATTGCTAGTTGGAAGAAAACAGTAGCCGTCGCTAAAGACACACCAGGATTTATAGTTAATCGTGTTGCTCGACCATTTTACGGAGAAGCATTACGAATCTACGAAGAAGGTTTAGCAGATTTTGCTACTATTGATCACAGTTTAAAAACTTTAGGAGGTTTCAGAATGGGGCCATTTGAGTTAATGGATTTTATAGGAAATGATGTCAATTATACAGTAACCGAAACTGTGTTTACAGCGTTTTATTTTGATCCAAGATATAAACCAGCATTCACACAGAAGCGTTTTGCTGAAGCTGGCTACTTAGGGCGTAAATCAGGAATAGGGTATTACGAATACGATGAAAACGGAAATAAAGTAGAAGGTGATGATGTTGCGTTGCGCTCAGTCGAAGGATCTCTAGCACAACAAATATTTGATCGCGTTTTAGTAATGCTAATCAACGAAGCAGCCGACGCATTATTTTTAAACATAGCATCAGCAGAAGATATTGATAATGCCATGACTAAAGGTGTCAATTACCCAAAAGGTTTATTGGCCTGGGCAGACGAAAAAGGGATTGATTGGTGCGTTAAAAAAATAGATGAATTGTATAATGAATACCATGAAGATAGATATCGTTGCAGTCCATTACTGCGTAAAATGAACAGAGAAAATAAAACATTCTTTTAATGAAAGAAGAAGCAATTCCATATAAAATGTTGAGTCAAGATGCCTTCAGTCAATGGATGGGAATTGAGATTTTAGAATGTAAAATAGGTCATTGCAAAGTAGCAATGACCATTAGAAAGGAAATGCTTAATAGCATGAGCAAAGCACATGGAGGCATTAGTTATACTCTAGCAGATACAGCTTTTGGATTTGCAGCAAATACACATGGTAAATATGCGGTCTCTATTGAAACGAGTATCAATCATATTGAAGCATTAAACGAAGGGGATTATTTGGTTGCAGAATCTGTAATTGAGAAAGTAAATAATAAATTAGGCTTCAATAT
>CALGIH010000247.1 GCA_937916035.1 uncultured Lacinutrix sp. | reverse complement strand
ATTGTAACGAGTTGAATATCAGCATAAAACTACTAACTAGCTCTAGTACTACTTTAGAAAGACGAAAAATTCATGAATCGCTCGAAAATGGCGAATTACAGATCCTAATTGGCACGCATGCTTTGCTTGAAGATAAGGTGAAATTTAAAAATTTAGGACTCGCAATTATTGATGAACAACACAGATTTGGAGTTGAGCAGCGAAGTAAATTATGGCATAAAAACACTTCTCCTCCACACATTTTAATAATGACTGCAACACCTATTCCAAGAACCTTGGCAATGTCTGTTTATGGTGATTTAGATATCTCAATAATTGATGAATTACCTCCTGGAAGAAAGAATATAAAAACAGTGCATCGATTTGATAATAATCGACTCAAAGTATGGCGTTTTTTAAAGGATGAAATTGTCAAAGGACGACAAGTTTATATTGTCTATCCATTAATTCAAGAAAGCGAAACATTGGATTACAAAGATCTCATGGATGGCTATGCTAGTTTAGAGCGTGATTTTCCAAAACCTGATTATCAAATCTCGATTTTGCATGGAAAAATGAAAGCTGCGGACAAAGATTATGAAATGCAACGCTTTGTGAAAGGTGAAACACAAATCATGGTAGCAACTACTGTCATCGAGGTTGGTGTAAATGTGCCTAATGCATCTGTTATGGTTATTGAAAGCGCTGAACGTTTTGGGCTGTCACAATTACATCAATTACGAGGTCGTGTTGGTCGTGGCGCTGAACAAAGTTATTGTATCCTCATGACAAGCCACAAACTAAGCAGTGATAGTAAAACACGATTAGAAACCATGGTAAAGACTAATGACGGCTTTGATATTGCCGAAGTAGATTTAAGGTTACGTGGTCCAGGAGACATTATGGGAACACAGCAAAGTGGTGTGTTAAATCTTAAAATTGCAGATATTATTAGAGACAAAGACATCTTACTCCAAGCTCGCTATTATGCTAAACGCATTTTAACCAACGACCCTTCACTTTCTCTTGCAGAAAACAAAGCCATTCTAAATACTTATAAGCAATTAAGTAAGTATAAGAACATCTGGAATTACATAAGCTAAAAAAACTCAACGCTTCTAACCAAGAGAGCTTTGAGTTATAAACTTACATAAATGTTCGTTTTTTAATTGATTTTCAATTTCATCTTTTTAAAGGTAGTATGTTATTAATCTCTAAAGTGTTAGCACTATGTTAATTAACGAATTGTTATGATGGCCTTAACATCGTATAATTTTCCAGATTAAAAACCTAACTTAGCACATACAAGCTTCTTAAGCTTTCATTAAACCAACTACATGAAACTTAAAACCGTTATTCAAATTCTTTGCTTTTGTATTGTTTTCTCTACAGGTTGCAAAAAACCAAGTGAGACAACTGCTTCTATCGAAGAAGTGTCAATGATCTTTAAAACCTATCCGTTTTCTGACCCAAGTCCAGTTGTGGATATGAATAACATATATCCATATTTCAAATTTGATGGCTATACAAACAATGCTGTTGAACAATCTTGGAAAATGGTCGTTATGGAAAATGACTATATAAAAGTTTTTGTTAGTCCTGAAATTGGTGGTAAAGTTTGGGGAGCTATTGAAAAATCTACAGGAAAAGAATTCATGTATTACAATGATGTCGTAAAGTTTAGGAATATTGCCATGAGAGGTCCTTGGACGTCTGGTGGTTTGGAATTTAATTTTGGTGATATTGGCCACGCTCCTACCTGCTCTACTCCTGTTGATTACAAATTGATTGAAAATAGCGATGGAAGTGTCTCTTGTATTGTTGGCGCATATGATTTACCTTCAAGAACACGTTGGAATATTGACATTAGACTCCCAAAGGACAAAGCATATCTTGAGACTAAAGTATCGTGGCTTAACAACACCAATCAATTTACAACCTATTATCAATGGATGAATGCAGCCGTAAAGGCTTCTGGCAATTTAGAATTTGAGTATCCAGGTAAAAACTTTATTGGACATAATGGTGAAATTGGTGATTGGCCAATGAACAACAACAGAGATATTTCAAAATATGAGAATAATAATTTTGGTGGCTATAAATCGTATCATGTATTAAATGCCTACTCTGATATTTTTGGTGGTTATTGGAAAGATGATGATTTTGGTTTTGGCCATTACGTAAATTATGATGAAAAACCCGGTAAAAAATTATGGATTTGGGGCTTATCAGATCAAGGGATGATTTGGGATGATTTACT
>CALGIH010000246.1 GCA_937916035.1 uncultured Lacinutrix sp. | reverse complement strand
CGTGCAGGAGGAAAAGTTATTGCTATAGATAGAGCATTAAGTGCCTTTGCAGGAAAAGATGGTTTCGGATTGAAACACAATAAAAGTGAAGATAGTGAGGAGGATGAAAATAACAATCTAATTCCTTACGCAGACAGACAACGTGAATCTGCGAAGCAAATGATAACTGGTGCTATTTTTAAAACGAATGTTGATAATACACATCCAATGGCTTATGGCTATTCAAAAGATTATTTTAGTTTAAAATTAGGAGCTACTTCATACAGTTTACTGGATAGAGGTTCTAATGTTGCTCACATTGGTGATAATGTGATGAAAGTATCAGGTTTCGCAGGTAGTGAAGCGCTAAAAACCCTTAAGAATTCTCTGGTATTTGGAGAAGAACGTCAAGGTAGAGGTAGCATTGTGTATATGGTAGATAATCCACTATTTAGAAGTTTTTGGGAAAATGGAAAACTCTTTTTTGTGAACGCTATATTCTTTGCTAATAACTAAGTATTCAAATTATGAATAAAAAAATAGTCCTGATTTTATCGGCTTGTGCAATTATACTGAGTTCATGCAAAGCGCAAACCACCTCTAATGAAACCTACTTTGATATAGTAAGACCTTTGTTCACTGGAGATAAAGCCTTTGAAACCACTGCTTATGTTGAGCAGTTTTGGCGAGTCCCTGGAAATACTGGCTTTAATAATAGTATTTATAGAATTATTGAAAACCTTGAAGCTGCTGGTTATGTAAATGAAGATAAAGCAAATAATCAGCAGCGATTTGTGTATCGTCTTGAAAAGCGTCCAATGGATGAGTTAACTTGGGAACCTGTTGATGCAGAACTTTCCATTGTTGGAATGTCTGAACCGCTTTTAAAATTTGAGACGAATAGAAATATGATTTACCAATATGCATCATCTACGCCAGATGAAGGTGTTGTTGCTGAAGTAATTCATATTGAATCTTTAAACGATTTTAAAACGAAGGATGTTAGCGGAAAAATTATTTTTTCTGAAATGAGTCCCTATCGTTTGTACGATGCAGCAATTATTCAGGGTAAAGCTTTAGGAATGATGACCTATAACAATCCTGATTATTTGCAACCTAAAAAAAATGTAACGTCTATTCAGTTTAGAAGTATGCGCTATAAAGAAGGTTTGAATGCTTGGGGAATTGCTTTATCCTATCAAGCTAAGGAAATTCTGAAAAATGAGTTAAATAAAGGCAAAGTTAAAACCAAAGTGTTTATAAAAACAAACATATATTCATCGGAAGAATTAACTGTTGTTGCCTCAATTAAAGGAATTGATTTAGCTAATGAAAGCTTGGTTTTTAGTGCGCATGTTCAAGAACCTGGAGCTAATGATAATGCAACTGGAGTTGGAACACAATTAGAAATGGCAATGCTTTCAGCGAAACTTATCAGAGAGAACAAGGTCGATATAAAACGAACCTTGACCTTTCTTTGGGGAGACGAAATCACATCAACAAGACGCTATATTGAGGAAAACAATGGTAAAAATACGACCATAAAATGGGGAATTAGCTTAGACATGGTTGGTGAAGACACAGACATAACAGGAGGTTCATTCTTAATTGAAAAAATGCCTGACCCAAGCGCCATTTGGACTCGTGGCAATGACAAACACACAGAATGGGGAGGACGCGCTTTGGAGGAAAAGGATATGACACCTCATTATTTAAACGATTTTATAATAAAAACATTTAAGGAACAAGGCGAGTTTGCTAACTGGAAGGTAGACACAAATCCTTTTGAAGGAGGCAGTGATCACACACCATTTTTAAAAGCAGATATTCCTGGATTGTTACTTTGGCATTTTACAGATCAATTTTATCATACAGATAATGATCGTATTGATAAGGTTTCGA
>CALGIH010000245.1 GCA_937916035.1 uncultured Lacinutrix sp. | reverse complement strand
GGGATACTACAAAAAGCAAAACACTTACTATAACTACAAATATTGCTAGTAATCTATATTCAGCATTTAAGAACGCTAAGGCTCCTTCGTAGATATAATCTGAAATTTCTTTCATTTTACCATCTCCAGCATCTTGTTTCATAACCCATGATTTCTTTATAACCATGTAAATTAATCCTATAAGTGCCAAAGCAATTGGCATATAAATCATCATTGATTCCATATATTTTTATTGTTTGATTAGTTTTTAACGTTTGCAAAAGTAACAAAATCAATGTTAATAGAAAAACCCTTTTATTTAGAAAATAAAAGGGCTAATTATAATAAAATTTATGTGTCTATTTAAATAGTGAAATTTCCATTCTGTTTATGCTCACTACTTTCGTAACGCTCTACACATTTATTTAGAATATCATAAGCTTCTTCTGCATTTCCCCATCCACCAACATCTACTTGCTTTTTCTCTAAATCCTTATAAACCTGAAAGAAATGTTCAATTTCTTTTATTTGGTGTGGATTCATATCAGAGAGATCTTTTAAGCTATTCCAAATAGGATCGGAAACTGGCACACAAATAACTTTTTCATCAGGTCCTTTTTCATCAGCCATGTGGAATACTCCAATAGGCTTTACCTCAACCACACACATTGGGAATGTTGGTTCTCCTCCTAAAACTAAAACATCCAATGGGTCACCATCTAATGCCAATGTTTCTGGAATAAAACCATAATCTGCTGGATACATCATAGACGAAAACAACATTCGATCAAAACGAATCTTCTTCAACTCAAAATCGTATTCGTATTTATTTCTGCTACCTTTTGGTATTTCAATCAATACATCAAAACTCATTTTTCCTTTTGGGCTCATAACTTCTTAATTTTAAGGGATGCAAAGGTATATAACCTTTTAACTATGAGCAACAAATTGATAGTTGAGTTTCTAAAAAATTAAATTACCTTAGTTCGCGCTCAGAATCTTCATTTATGTCATTCTAAAACTATCAAAACAAACAATTATGAATCGTTTATTTTTATTATTGATTATCATCACTTTCGTAAGCTGTAAAAACGAAACAAAAGGCACTGACGAAGAACAACGTTGGCAACAGCATGCCGAGGATACTGAAATAATTAGAGACGATTTCGGCGTTCCTCACATCTATGGGAAAACGGATGCTGATGCTGTTTTTGGATTACTCTATGCACAATGTGAAGATGATTTTAATCGTGTTGAACGAAATTATATCTGGGCAATTGGTCGACTCGCTGAAGTTGAAGGCGAAGCATCGATTTACAGTGATTTACGTGCCAACCTGTACATGACTAAAGATGAGGCGATAGAAAACTATAATAATAGCCCTAAATGGCTTCAAGAATTGTGTGTTGCGTTTGCTGATGGTATAAACTATTACCTTAATACACATCCAGAGGTACAACCAAAATTGTTAACTCATTTTGAACCATGGATGCCAATGTTTTTTAGTGAAGGCTCAATTGGAGGCGATATTGAAAGTATTTCTACTGGAAAAATAAAAGCATTTTATGATAAAACAACTGACAATAAAGTGGCTGCAAATGATGGCTTAATTAGATTGAAGGATAACGAGCCAAGAGGATCCAACGGTTTTGCAATTTCAGGTGATCTAACAAAATCTGGTGATGCGATGTTACTTATTAATCCGCACACTTCTTTCTTTTTCCGTGGCGAAGTTCATGTTGTGAGCGAAGAAGGCTTAAACGCCTATGGCGCTGTAACTTGGGGACAATTTTTTGTGTATCAAGGATTTAATGAAAAAACAGGTTGGATGCATACCTCAACTGGAACTGATATTATTGATGAATTTGAAGAAACCATTGTTAAAGAGGGTTCAAAAACATCTTATAAATATGGAGATGAGCTAAGACCATTAGATTCTATAGCAGTTACTCTTAAATATAAATCTGCAACTGGAGTTGAAGAGAAATCATTCATGACATATAGAACACATCATGGTCCAATTACACATGCCAATGATGATAAATGGGTTACAACCGCATTAATGTGGAGCCCAATAAAAGCTTTAGAGCAATCTTTTACACGAACAAAAAAGTCGAATCATAAAGAGTTTTATGAAATGATGGACATCAGAACCAACTCATCAAACAATACAGTGTATGCTGATGCTGATGGGACGATTGCTTATTATCATGGAAATTTTATCCCAAAAAGAAATGAGAAATTCGATTATAGCCAACCCGTTGATGGTAGCAATCCTGAAACGGATTGGGATGGATTACATCCTTTGGAAGAGACTATTTTAGTACTGAATCCACCAAATGGCTGGATCCAGAATTGCAACTCTACACCTTTTACAAGTGCTGCTGAATATAGTCCGAAGCGTGAAGATTATCCAAATTACATGAGTTCATTCCCAGAGAATTTTAGAGGCATGCACGCCATTCCGTTATTGACAAAAGCTAAAGATTTAACTTTAGATTCTTTAATTGAATTGGCTTATGATACGTATTTACCTGGAGCAGATTTATTGATTAGTGGTTTGTTGGAAGCTGCTCAAAAAGCGCCGATTAAAACGCAAGAAGCTAAAGAAGCAATCGCTTTATTAAAGGATTGGGATTTTAGAGTATCTGAAAGTTCTGTTGGAATGACGTTGACACAATTTTACGTAAACGCTTATTTCAAGTCAGGCAATATTCCTGCTCAGCCAGGTAATAAACGAATAACACTATTAGGACGTTTTGATTATATGAGCAAAACAGCATCTCCAGAAGAACGCTTGGAAGTATTTCAAACGGCTTTAGATAATTTAAAAGCAGATTTTGGTTCATGGCAAACACCTTGGGGCGAATTTAATAGATACCAAAGAAACGATGGAGAAATTGTTCAAAAATTCGATGATTTAAAATCAAGTCTTCCAGTTGGAATGGCATCTAGTTTTTGGGGCGCTTTGGCATCCTTTGGAACAAAATTTGGAGACAATACCAAACGACAATACGGAACTTCTGGAAATAGTTTTGTAGCTGTTGTAGAATTTGGCGAAAAAGTAAAAGCTAAATCTATGCTAGCTGGTGGGCAAAGCGGACATCCAGATTCACCACATTTTGCCGACCAATCTCAACGCTATGCTGACGGAAAATTTAAAGACGTCGCATTTTACAGAGAAGATGTTGAAAAAAGAGCAGAATCAACGTATCATCCTGGTGACAAAAAACAATAATTCACAAAAGCCCATAATGGGCATTTAGCAAACCAAGTCATTACTAATCGAAATAATTGAAATTTTATATTGATGAAAAAACCAATAACCAATATCAGCATATTATTACTCGCCATAACATTTTTGCATTCTTGTAAACAAGAAGAAAAGATTGAACCAACTATTGCGGATTCTTATACGGTTTCTGGTACTATAAAAGCTTTAGACACTGAGTTCATGACCTACTCTTATGAAGATGAAACAGGAAAAAGAGTTTGGGATTCTATCTTTGTTGAAAATGATCATTTCTCACATACAGCAAAAATTACAGAACCTACATTATTCTTCATTTGGCCAAATGTTGAACGCACTATAAAAACAGCTCAAAGTGGTGGTTATTACCCTGTAAAATCATCACAACTTGTTTTTTTAGCAAGTCCTGGAGATGACATAGTATTTAAAGGTGAGGCAACCGATTTCATTAACGCTTATCCTTCAGGAACCAAAGCCAATGATGATTTAGCATCTATAAACAATAAGGTATTCCCTTTAATGAATAGATCTGTCAATTATATGTTAGAAATGGAGTTGTTGGACGAAACAGATGCCAGACGTATTCTCATTCAAGACTCTATTGATTTGTTAGATAAACAAGTTGTTGATTTGAAAAAAGAGTTTGTAACGTCACACCTAAAATCTGAAGCTGCAACTTGGTATTTAGCAGATATGATGTTGCGAAGTCAGATTGAAGATGATGATGCCATAACTGCCTTTAAAGCTTTTGATCCAGAATTACAAGACTATAGATATTATCAAGAAGTTGCCACTCGTGTAAAAGGCATTGAAGCTACGTTGATTGGAAAACTTGTGGACAATTTCACAACAAATGCAACATTTTCTGGTGAGATTTTTGAGTTTAATTCGCTAAGAGGTAAGTATGTGTTGATTGATTTTTGGGGAACGTGGTGTGGACCATGCATTGAAGAAATGCCTAAAGTAAAAGCCTACCAAGAAAAGTATGCAGATAAATTAACTGTATTAGGCATAAACCAGGGTGATACCAAAGGTAAGATTGAAAAATTTATTACACCAAACGGTTATACTTGGACACATTTAATGGA
>CALGIH010000244.1 GCA_937916035.1 uncultured Lacinutrix sp. | reverse complement strand
CTGCGAAAGAAGGAATCTCATTAATTAAAATGAAATTATTAATTTAAACGATTTGTCATTCCGGACTTGATGCGGAATCCAAAACAAGAAATAAAAACAATAAGATTCTCGTTTTTTCGGGAATGACGCAAGCTTATGAAAGAAGCATATATAATAGACGGAATTAGGACTCCAATAGGAAGTTATCAAGGTACTTTGTCAACAGTACGTGCGGATGATTTAGCTGCTTTAGTAATTGAAGAAATAGTAAAGCGCAACCCAAACATTCCAAAAGAAGCATACGACGATGTTATTTTAGGATGCGCTAATCAAGCAGGTGAGGATAATCGTAACGTTGCGAGAATGGCATCATTATTAGCAGGATTGCCATTTACAGTTCCTGGAGAAACTGTGAATCGTTTATGTAGTTCAGGATTATCTGCAATTATTCACGCAAATCGCGCAATTAAAGCAGGTGATGGAGATGTATTTATCGCAGGAGGTGTTGAGAATATGACTCGCGGACCATACGTAATTGCAAAACCATCAAGTGCTTTTGGTACTGATTCTAAAATGTATGATTCTAGTTTCGGTTGGCGTTTTATCAATCCGAAAATGCAAAAAATGTACGGAACAGATGGCATGGGAAATACAGCTGAAAATTTAGTCGAAAAATATAATATTTCGAGAGAAGATCAAGATAAGTTTGCATATTGGAGCCAGATGAAGGCGTGTAACGCTCAAGAAAACGGAAGGCTAGCAAAAGAAATCATAAGAGTCGAAATTCCGCAACGTAAAAAAGACCCAATCAAATTTTCAAAAGACGAGTTTGTTAAACCAAATACATCTTTAGAAGTTTTAGCAAAATTACGAGGTGCATTCAAAGCGGAAGGAGGAAGTGTAACTGCAGGAAATTCATCCGGATTAAACGATGGCGCAGCAGTAACCATTATTGCTTCAGAAGATGCAGTAAAAAAGTACAATCTTAAACCATTAGCACGAATAGTAAGTTCAGCTGTGGTTGGAGTAGAACCAAGAATTATGGGAATTGGTCCTGTCGAAGCTGCTAATAAAGCATTAGCAAAAGCAGGTTTGACAATGGACGATATTGACATTATCGAATTAAACGAAGCGTTTGCTGCGCAAGCATTAGCTTGTACAAGAGCTTGGGGATTAGCTGATGATGATGCAAGATTAAACCCAAATGGAGGTTCCATTGCAATTGGCCATCCACTTGGAGTAACAGGAGCAAGAATTGTTTATTCTGCAGCTTTGGAGTTGCACGAACAAAATAAACGTTATGCCTTAATTACGATGTGTATTGGAGTTGGTCAAGGTTATGCAGCGATATTAGAAAGAATTCCTGCGTAGGCAGGGATCTCAACATAAAAAGAGATGAAATATTGGTGCGTCTATATAATAGCAAATAAACCAAATGGAGTGATTTATATTGGAGTAACAGATAATATTGACGAAAGAATAAAAGAGCATAAAATGAAGGTTCATCCAAAATCTTTCACAGCAAGATATAATTGTGAAAACCTTGTTTATTTTGAAGAATATGAAAATGGAGAAGAAGCAGCAAAAAGAGAAAAGCAATTCAAAAAGTGGAAGAGAGAATGGAAAGTCAAATTAATAGAAGAAATGAATCCGAGTTGGTCAGATTTAAGTGCGAATTGGAATTTTGATAATAGAAAATTTAGAACTAATGATTAATAAGATACCTGCTTTCGCAGGCATTTGATATGAAGAAAATACAACACTACGTTCAAGGAAACTGGACAACTGGAAAGGAAGAAGGAACACCAATCCTAGATGCTGTAACAGGTGAGGTATTCACAAGCGTTGCCATTGAAGGTCTAGATATTCCTGAAATTCTTCAATATGGAAGGACAAAAGGAGGCGAAGTACTGCGTAAAATGACGTTTCAGGAGCGCGGCAATATGATTAAAAAACTAGCATTATATCTTACAAAAAAGAAAGATGCTTTTTATGAATTAAGTTATAGAACTGGAGCTACCAAAGTAGATAGTTGGATAGACATTGAAGGAGGATTTGGGAATTTATTTGCAAATGCATCATTAAGAAAGTTATTTCCAAATCAGGCATATCATGTAGAAGGAGATGCTATAGATTTATCACGTGGAGGTCGTTTTATGGCACATCATATTATGGTGCCAAAAAAAGGAGTAGCAGTGCATATCAACGCTTTCAATTTTCCAGTTTGGGGAATGTTGGAAAAATGTGCGGTCAATTGGATGGCTGGAGTTCCAGCAGTAGTATTGCCTGCGCCTTCGTCATCATATTTAGCAGAAGCTGTTGCTAGAGAAATAATTGCCTCAGGAATTTTACCAGAAGGCGCTTTACAAATCATAAATGGAACGGTTCGTACTATTTTGGACACTGTCGAATCTCAAGATGTGGTCACTTTTACAGGTTCAGCAGCTACAGGTAGATTATTAAAAGCGCATCCTAGAATAATACAAGAATCAGTACCATTCACTATGGAATCCGATTCATTGAATGCATCAATTTTAGGAGAAGATGCTGTGCCAGGAACACCTGAATTCGATCTATTTGTGAAAGAAGTTAGAAAAGAAATGACAGTAAAAGCTGGACAAAAATGTACAGCCATTAGACGAATTATTGTTCCAGAAAAGTTAATTGAAGATGTTCAAATTGCTTTAGCTAAAGAACTCGATAAGATAACCATTGGTGATCCAAGATTAAAAGAAGTGCGAATGGGATCACTTATTAGTAAGCAACAAGTAGAAGCGGTTCGTAATTCTGTCCAAGATATTGCTAAAGAAGCACAAGTTGTTTATGGTAGTCTTGATAAAATTGAAACTATTGGTGCAGATTCTAAAAAAGGAGCATTTATTAGTCCAATTCTATTAAGAGCAGATAATCCTTTCCAAAATACTGCTATTCACGAGCGTGAAGCCTTTGGTCCAGTGAGTACTATTATGCCTTATAAAAATTTAGAAGAAGCAATTACATTAGCACAAATGGGTAAAGGCTCTTTAGTGTCTTCCATTGTAACCAATGATGATAAAATTGCTAAAGAATATGTAGTAAACGCTGCTAGTCATCATGGACGTATTTTGGTTTTAAATAGAGAAAGCGCTAAGGAAAGTACAGGCCATGGCTCTCCATTACCAGCTTTAGTTCATGGAGGTCCTGGACGTGCTGGAGGCGGAGAAGAAATGGGTGGAATGCGAGGTATTAAACACTATTTACAACGTACAGCCATTCAAGGTTCGCCGACTACATTAACAGAAATCACAGGCATTTATCAACCAAACGCAAAATATAAGGAAGCAGAACAGCATCCTTTTAAATATCATTGGGAAGACATTCAACCAGGAATGTCTATGAAAACACACAAGCGTACATTCACAGATACAGATATCATCAATTTCGCAAATTTAACTTGGGATCATTTCTATGCGCATACAGATATTACTTCTTTAGACGGAAGTATTTTTAAAAAGAGAACAGCACATGGCTATTTTATAATTTCTGCAGCAGCAGGATTATTTGTCTATCCTAATAAAGGGCCAGTATCTGCAAATTATGGATTGGAAGAGTGCAGATTCCTTCGTCCATTATACCATAACGACACTATTTATGTGAGATTAACATGTAAGCAAAAAGTAGATAGAGATGTCGCTTCTGCAGAACATCCAAGCGGAATCGTAAAATGGTTTGCTGAAATTTTTGATGCTGATGATGAGTTGGTTGCATTAGCAACAGTCTTAACGATGGTTCAAAAAAAGCAAGAGACATTTATTGAAATGACTGAAGAGAAAATTCAGGAGTGTTTAAATAAATTAAAGGCTGAAGCTAAACCTAAATGGGGAATCATGACTCCACAGCATATGCTTGAACATATAGAATACACTTACAGAATAGCATCAGGAGAAATTCAGAATTTTGACATAGCAACACCAGAAAAGATTTTAGAGAAAGTACATAATTCGCTTTATAACTATCACAAAATGCCAAGAGAACATATGTTTCCGCTGGCTGAAGAATCTAAGATTAATGAACTAAAACTTAGTAGCCTTGAAGAAGCAAAGCTGAGATTTGTTGAAACGCGCAATACGTACTTAAAATTTTTCAAAGAAAATCCAGATGCTATAATTAAAAATGCAGTCTTTGGTGAAATGAATAAATATGAATGGTATCTATTAGAAAGAAAACACTTAAATCATCATTTTGAACAATTCAATCTTTTATAAAAGATTGAATTGTTCAAAGCTTCCGAGGAATCGGAAGTCTTATAAATCGAAGCTTAGAATTTGAAACATTACGTCTATATAATTACAAATAAACCAAAAGGCGTTTTGTACATTGGAGAAACAAATAATTTAAAGAAAAGAATATATCAGCATAAAAACAAAGTGCATCCTAATACATTCTCAGCAAGATATAATTTAGATAAACTTGTTTATTTTGAAGAGCTCGAAATAGAGGTTAAAGCTAAATTAAGAGAAATGCAAATGAAGAAATGGAATAGAGATTGGAAAATTGAATTAATAGAAAAGTAAATCCTGAGTGGAAGGATTTGTATTGTAATTTATAAACAATTAAAAAGTTTCCCACTTTCGTGGGAACACGCTAAAGCGATGAACGAACCATACGTAAAACTAACAACAAACAACAAAGTAGGATACATTGAATTTTTTCATCCTTCCCACAATTCATTACCTTCTAATTTACTCTCAGAATTGGCTAGAACTATTGCAATTGCTGGAGAAGATGAAAGTATTAAGGTCATTGTTTTAAAAAGTGGAGGCGATAGAACATTTTGTGCTGGAGCTAGCTTCGAAGAACTTGTTGGTATTAATAATGAAGAAACAGGGAAAGTATTTTTCTCTGGATTTGCTAATGTGATCAATGCGATGCGCAAATGTCCAAAGTTTATTGTTGGACGTATTCAAGGAAAAACAGTTGGCGGAGGAGTTGGGCTAGCATCTGCAACCGATTATTGCATGGCAACAAAATTTGCTTCAATTAAGTTAAGTGAACTTAATGTTGGAATCGGACCATTTGTGGTTGGACCAGCTGTACAAAGAAAACTTGGATTGAGTGCTATGTCACAAATAGCGATGGATGCTAATAGTTTTTATTCTGCCGAATGGGCTCAACAAAAGGGCTTATTTACGCAAGTGTATGATAGTGTAGAAGAACTAGATGAAGCAGTTAAAACTTTTGCTGAAAATTTATGTACTTACAATACAAAAGCTATGACAGAGATGAAGACTATGTTTTGGAGAGGAACTGAAGATTGGGATCAATTACTAATCCAGCGGGCTAAAATTAGTGGACGTTTAGTCTTGAGTAATTTCACTAAAGATACATTAAGAAAATATAAATGATTTACAGTTTTAAAGGATACATACCAGTAGTTCATAAAAGTAGTTTTGTGCATCCTTTGGCTGCAGTAACAGGTAATGTCATCATTGGTAAAGACTGTTACATTGGTCCTGGTGCTGCTATTCGTGGTGATTGGGGACAAATCATTTTAGAAGATGGAGTAAATGTTCAAGAAAACTGTACAGTTCATATGTTTCCAGGTAAGTCAATTACCTTAAAGGAAAGCGCTCATATTGGTCATGGAGCAATTATTCATGGAGCAAACATTGGTAAAAATGTATTGGTTGGCATGAATACAGTCATAATGGATGATGCTGAAATTGGTGATGAAAGTATTGTTGGAGCCATGGCTTTTGTAAAGGCAGAAACTAAAATTCCGAGGAGAAGTTTAGTGGTTGGTAATCCAGCGAAAGTAATTAAAGAAGTTACTGACGAAATGATTAATTGGAAAACTAAAGGCACAAAATTGTATCAGCAATTACCAAAAGATTGTCATGAAAGTTTAAAACAAGTGGAGCCTTTAAGAGAAGTTCCAGAGAATATGAAAATACAAGAAGGCGTTTATGATACCCTTCGTGATTTTATGAAGAGTTAATTTTTATAAACTAACAAACATTAGTTAATATAATGTCAAGATTTGAATTTAAAATGCCCAAATTGGGAGAGAGTATTACTGATGCAGCCATAATTACTTGGTTCAAAAATGTTGGTGATAGTATTGAACAAGACGAAATGCTTTTAGAAGTTGCTACAGACAAAGTAGATTCTGAAGTGCCTTCAACTGTGTCTGGTGTGGTTGAGGAAATTTTATTCAGAGCTAACGAGGTTATAAAAATTGGAGAGACTATTGCTATTATAAAAACTGATGGTAAAGTGGTTCAATCTAAAAAGGTTGAATATAAAGTTGAGGTAAAATCAACAAAGCCAGAAAGCAGTAAAACTTCAATAAAACCAAAACAACTTGCAACTGCAAGTCAAAACAATAACACCTTCTTTTCACCATTAATTGTTTCAATCGCAAAAGAACAACACATTAGTTTTGAGGAATTAGCTCGGATTCCAGCAACAGGAAATGATGGACGCTTACGCAAAAGTGACCTATTTCTATATATTAAAGACGGTCGTCCATTTAAGTTTGTACAACCAAGTGTTGTACAAGATCCAACGGCTTATCGTATCCCACAATTGAATTTAGATAAAGGCAAAGGAAAAATTGTGAAGATGGATAGAATGCGTCAAATGATTGCAGATCGCATGGTGTATTCAAAACACACCTCTCCACACGTAACTGCTTATGTTGAAGCCGATTTAACCGATTTGGTTAATTGGAGAAACGCAAACAAACGTCCATTTCAAGAAAAACATAATTGCAAACTAACATTCACACCTTTATTTGTTGAAGCAGTAGCTAAGGCAATTAAAGATTTCCCAATGATTAATGTATCTGTTGATGGAGAAAATATCATTGTAAAAGAGCACATTAATATCGGAATGGCAACAGCTTTGCCAACTGGAAACCTTATAGTTCCAGTAGTTAAAGATGCTGATAAAAAGAACTTAAAGGAACTCGCAGCAGATGTCAATAATCTAGCAACAAAAGCGAGAGATAATAACTTAAAGCCAGAAGATATTAAAGGTAGCACATTTACTATTTCCAATGTTGGAACTTTTGGTAGCGTCATGGGAACTCCAATAATTAATCAACCAGAAGTAGCTATTCTTGCTTTAGGAATTATTAAAAAAAGAGCTGAAGTTATGGAAACTGAGAAAGGTGATGAAATAGCCATTAGAAGCATGATGTACTTGTCACTTTCTTTTGATCATCGCGTTGTCGATGGTTATTTAGGAGGAAGTTTCCTAAGACGCATCGCAGATTATTTAGAAAATTTTGATGTCAATCGAAAAATATAATTGAATTGTCATTCCGAACGAAGTGAAGGAATCTCATAAAAGGATTGCCACGTCATTTCATTCCTCGCACTGACAAATAAATAAAATTATGAAACATAACATTTCAATAAAAAGAGTAGCAAAATCAAAAGTTGAAAGCTTAGACTTTAATAATATTCCGTTAGGAAGGACTTTTACAGATCATATGTTTATTTGTGATTATGAAAATGGTCAATGGAATAACCCAAGAGTTGAGCCTTTAGCATTAATACCAACACATCCAGCAGCTATGGCTTTGCACTATGGACAAGCTATTTTTGAAGGTATGAAATCTACGCTTGATACAGAGGGAATTCCGATGTTATTCAGGCCAGAAAAGAATGCTGCTCGATTAAATTCTAGTGCAGACAGAATGGGAATGCCGAACTTTCTTGAAGATTTGTTTGTTGAAGGTTTAAAGCAATTAGTGGCTGTTGAACGCGCTTGGATTCCACCACAAGATGGATGTGCTTTATATCTAAGACCATTTATGTATGCTGATGAACCTTTTATTGGCATGCGTGCAGCGACGAGTTTTAAATTCATCATCATTGCATCACCTTCAGGACCATTTTTCAATAAAAGAATAAAGTTATTTGCTGAAACAAAATACATTCGTGCAGCTGAGGGAGGAACAGGAGAAGCTAAAGCTGCAGGGAATTACGCAGCTGCAATTCGTCCAACAGAATTAGCAAAAGCAAAAGGTTATGACCAAGTATTGTGGTTAGATGCAGTTGAGCACAAATACATTCAAGAAGTTGGAACCATGAATATTTTTTTCAAAATTGAGGGTAAATTTATCACGCCAAAACGTGATGGCTCTATTCTAAATGGAATAACAAGAATGAGTGTTATCGATATTTTAAAACATAAAGGATTTGAAGTAATGGAGCGTCCAATTACAATTGATGAAATTAAAGAAGCTTCCAGCAATGGAACTCTAGAAGAGGCTTTTGGTACAGGAACAGCAGTTGGGATTGCATATATACAGGAAATTGGAATTGATGATGAGACTATTCATGTATCTAATGAAAGCCCAGTTGGACTAGACGTAAATGAAACATTAAATGGAATAAAAACAGGAAAAATTAAAGATTCCTTTAATTGGATGGTAAAGGTTTAAAAAGAGTTGGTTTAAGCAAGACTTATCATTCCATACTTGATGCGGAATCCACAAAATAGAATAATATAAAAATAGATTCCTGCCTTCGCAGGAATGACAATAGATTTCCACTTACGTGGAAAATGAATATGAATAAAGAAATACTAAAAAAAGCATTCTCAAAGTTGTGCACAGCCAAAGCAATGACTGAATTGTACGAAGCCAATTTTAAACAGGTTTCAAAATATGTACATGCAACATCTAGAGGGCATGAAGCCATTCAAATTGCTTTAGGCATGCAGTTATTACCTCAAGATTATGCGTTTCCTTATTATAGAGATGATGCTATGTTATTGTCATTTGGTTTAGAGCCTTATGATTTAATGTTGCAGTTATTAGCTAAAAAAGACGACCCTTTTTCTGGTGGTAGAACGTATTATTGTCATCCAAGTTTGAAGGATGATGATAAACCTAAAATTCCTCATCAATCATCAGCTACTGGAATGCAAGCCATTCCTGCAACAGGAGTTGCTATGGGAATGCAGTATATTGAAAAGCAAAACTTAAAAAATCCTGTCCTATCGAGCGTAGTCGAGATGTCTCAAAAACCAATCACAGTATGCTCGTTAGGTGACGCTTCAGTAACAGAAGGAGAAATTGCTGAAGCCTTTCAAATGGCAGCTTTAAAGCAAATGCCAATTTTGTATTTAGTACAAGATAATGGTTGGGATATTTCGGCAAATGCTGAAGAGACAAGAGCGCAAGATGCCTTCGAATATGCTAAAGGATTTAAAGGTCTAGAAGCCATCTCCATTGATGGCGCCAACTTTATTGAAAGTTATGAAGCTGTTGAAAGAGTGATTAAAACGATTCGTAAAGAACGTCGTCCATTTTTGATTCACGCTAAAGTTCCATTGTTGAATCATCATACATCTGGAGTTCGCATGGAATGGTATCGCGATGATTTAGAAGAAGCACGTTCACGCGACCCTTATCCTGTTCTAAAACAACAATTATTAGATAATGGTTTTTCTAACATAGAAATCGAAGCAATTGAAAATTCCGCGAAAGCGAAAGTGCAATCAGATTTTGAAAAGGCTTTAAAAGCCGAAGATCCAAAACCTGAAGATTTATTCACTCATGATTTTGCTCCAACACCAATCACTGAAGAAGTTGGTGAGCGCTCACCTGAAGGATCAGAAAAAGTGGTCATGGTAGACTGTGCTTTGTTTGCTGTTGAGGAATTAATGCGAAAGCATAAAGAATGCTTGTTGTATGGACAAGATGTAGGAGGAAGGCTAGGAGGCGTTTTTCGAGAAGCCGCAACCCTTGCTCAAAAATTTGGAGATGATCGTGTATTTAATACACCAATTCAAGAAGCATTTATTGTAGGTTCAACTGTTGGGATGAGTGCAGTTGGATTAAAACCAATTGTTGAGGTTCAGTTTGCAGATTATATTTGGCCTGGACTCAATCAGTTATTTACTGAAGTTAGTCGCAGTTGTTACCTTTCCAATGGAAAATGGCCAGTTAGTATGATTTTACGAGTTCCTATTGGCGCTTACGGAAGTGGCGGACCATATCATTCATCTTCTGTAGAAAGTGTCATCACTAATATTAGAGGAATTAAAATAGTATATCCAAGTAATGGAGCCGATTTAAAAGGCTTGATGAAAGCAGCCTATTACGACCCAAATCCTGTGGTTATTTTAGAGCATAAAGGATTGTATTGGTCTAAAGTTCCAGGAACAAAAGGTGCTACATCTGTTGAGCCTAGTGAAGATTATATATTGCCGCTTGGGAAAGCTTGGCTCTTACAAGAAATATGGAAGCAAGAAGATGTTGAAACACTTACTATTGTGACTTATGGAATGGGAGTACATTGGGCTTATAATGCGACTAAGGAGATCAGAAATCAAGTAGAAATAATTGATTTACGAACTTTATATCCATTAGATGAAGATACTATAATGACATCTGTTAAGAAAACTGGAAAATGTTTGGTAGTCACTGAAGAGCCTTCAAACAATAGTTTTGCATTGGCATTAGCAGGAAAGATTCAAGAACAATGTTTTCAATATTTAGACGCTCCAGTAATGACTATTGGTAGTGAAAATATGCCTGCAATTCCTTTAAATTCTACATTGGAACAAACGATGATTCCATCGATGGAGAAAGTAAAAATGAAGATTGATGAGTTGTTAAACTATTAAACTTTATTACCTTAGTTGTTCTATTATTGTAAACTATGAGAGCAGCTATTTTTGAAAGATTTCAAGGTCCAATTACTATTCAAAATATAGAAGACCCAACACCAAAAAATGATGGTGTTGTTGTGAAAGTTAATGCAACTGGTTTGTGTCGTAGCGATTGGCATGGTTGGATGGGACACGATCAAGATATTATATTACCACATGTTCCTGGTCATGAATTAGCTGGAATTATTGTTGCTTCAGGCAAAGACATCAAGAATTTTAAAATTGGAGATCGCGTTACCATTCCTTTTGTGGGTGGTTGTGGACAATGTGGTGAATGCAAATCAGGTAACCAGCAAGTATGTGATCATCAATCACAACCTGGATTTACGCATCATGGATCCTTTGCAGAATATGTTGCTTTGGATTATGCAGATACTAATTTAGTAAAACTTCCTGAAGAGATAAATGATATAACTGCAGCAACTTTAGGATGTCGTTTTATTACAGCGTTTAGAGCCATTGTTGTTCAAGGAAAAGTATCTGAAGGACAACATGTTACAATTCATGGATGTGGAGGTGTTGGCTTATCTGCAATTATGATTGCAAATGCTCTTGGAGCCCAAGTAACAGCAATTGATATTAATGATGGAACTTTAGAATTGGCAAAGCAACTTGGAGCAAATTCAATAATCAATGCTTCAAATAATAATGTCGTTGAAGCTATTAAAGAAATAACGAAAGGAGGTGCTCATGTTTCTATGG
>CALGIH010000243.1 GCA_937916035.1 uncultured Lacinutrix sp. | reverse complement strand
TTCTATGGTTAAACTCTACTTATATTGTATATTTGCTCACTATTTAGAACTAATATATTTAAACTATGATTAAAGTTTCTGAAACAGCTAAGAAAAAAGTTGTAGAATTAATGCAGAATGATGGCTTTAGCCCAACTGAACATTACGTTCGCGTAGGTGTTAAAAGTGGCGGTTGCTCAGGGTTGTCTTATGATTTGAAATTTGATAAAAGTCAAGAGGAAGGTGATAAGGTATTTGAAGATAATGGTGTTAAAATCATTATTGATAAAAAGAGTTTTCTTTATTTAATAGGAACCACTCTTGAATATTCTGGTGGCTTAAATGGAACCGGATTTGTATTTAATAACCCTAATGCAAATCGTACTTGTGGTTGTGGCGAATCGTTTTCGCTATAAAAAAGAAGAAAGAAAATATGTCGAAATATACAGAAGATGATTTAAGAGAGGAATTAAAAACCAAAGAATACGAATATGGTTTTTATACAGACATAGAATCTGATACATTTCCTATTGGCTTAAACGAAGATATTGTAAGAGCCATCTCCAAAAAGAAAGAAGAACCAGAATGGATGACTCAATGGCGTCTTGAAGCTTTTAAATCTTGGAAAGAAATGATTGAGCCAGAATGGGCAAATGTTCATTATCATAAACCAGATTTTCAAGCAATTGCATATTACTCAGCTCCTAAAGCAGTGGATCCAAATAAAACTCTAGACGACGTAGATCCAGATTTATTAGCGATGTACAAAAAGTTAGGAATCTCTGTAGATGAACAGAAAAAGATGAATAATGTTGCAATGGATATTGTTGTAGATTCTGTTTCTGTTGCTACGACTTTCAAAAAGACTCTAGGTGAAAAAGGAATTATTTTTATGAGTATTTCTGAGGCAATAAAAGAGCATCCAGAACTCGTTAAAAAATATTTAGGAACTGTAGTTCCTCGAAAAGATAATTTTTATGCAGCCTTAAATTCAGCTGTATTTAGTGATGGTAGTTTCTGTTACATTCCTAAAGGCGTTCGTTGTCCAATGGAATTGTCAACTTATTTTAGAATTAATCAGGCTGGAACTGGTCAATTTGAAAGAACTCTACTAATTGCAGATGAAGGTAGTTATGTGAGTTATTTAGAAGGCTGTACAGCGCCAAGTAGAGATGAAAATCAACTACATGCAGCAGTTGTTGAATTGATTGCACTTGATAATGCAGAAATAAAATATTCAACAGTTCAAAATTGGTATCCTGGAAATGCTGAAGGCAAAGGTGGTGTTTATAATTTTGTAACCAAAAGAGGCTTATGTGAAACCAATGCTAAAATTTCATGGACTCAAGTAGAAACTGGTAGTGCCGTCACATGGAAATATCCAAGTTGTATCTTAAAAGGTGATAATTCAATTGGGGAATTTTATTCTATAGCTGTAACTAATAATTATCAGCAAGCTGATACTGGAACCAAAATGATTCACTTAGGTAAAAATACCAAGTCGACAATTATTTCCAAAGGAATTTCCGCAGGAAAATCTCAAAACAGTTATCGTGGTTTAGTGCAAATAAATTCGCGTGCAGACAATGCTCGTAATTTCTCACAATGCGATAGTTTGCTTATGGGAAATGATTGTGGAGCACATACGTTTCCTTATATAGAAGTAAAAAACAAATCGGCTCAAATTGAACATGAAGCCACAACTAGTAAAATTGGTGAAGATCAAATTTTCTATTGTAATCAAAGAGGTATCGATACAGAAAAAGCAATTGCATTGATTGTCAATGGCTTTAGTAAAGATGTACTCAATAAATTACCAATGGAATTTGCGGTTGAAGCTCAAAAATTACTAGAAATAAGTTTAGAAGGTAGTGTAGGTTAATTTAATTATTGTGAAAAAAATATTTATAATTTTAATTTCAGTTACATCATTTATAGCTTGTAAAAATGATCCGAAATCGGAATCAACTGAGGCAATAACTGAAACAATAGACGATAGAACTGAAAAGCAAAGCGATGGTTTAACTTTACTAAAAGGCGAATTTATCTATTATGCTGATGCAGCTGTATTACAAACACATAAGCAAATGTATGCTGTTGTAGTTGATAAAAAAATGCATGAACTAGATGAAATGGCAAAAGCATTTAAAAATGAAGTCACTGATTTTGTTGAAGTTGAAATACGCGGAAAAATAACTCCCAAACCTGAAAACGAAGAAGGTTGGCCATTTAGAATTGAGATAAAAGAGATATTAAATGTAAACGCTGCCAAAGAAAGCAGTGAAGTTGTAAAATTAGGCAAAGAATAATATGTTAAAAATAAAAAATTTACACGCAAGTGTTGAAGATAAAACTATTTTAAGAGGCATTAATCTAGAGGTGAAAGCTGGCGAAGTACATGCAATTATGGGGCCAAATGGCTCAGGAAAAAGCACCTTGGCTTCAGTTATTGCCGGAAAAGAAGAATACGAAGCTACAGAAGGCGAGATTATTTTTGAAGGACAAAATATTGATGAATTAGCTGCAGAAGAGCGTGCTCACAAAGGCATCTTTTTATCTTTTCAATATCCTGTTGAAATTCCAGGCGTATCTGTAACTAATTTCATGAAAACCGCAATTAACGCAACTCGTAAAGCTAAAGGCCTTGATGATATGCCAGCAAAGGAAATGCTGAAGCTTATTCGTGAAAAATCTGAGTTACTAGAAATTGACAGAAAGTTTTTGTCACGTTCTTTAAACCAAGGTTTTTCGGGTGGGGAAAAAAAACGTAATGAGATTTTTCAAATGGCAATCTTAGAACCTAAATTGGCCATTCTTGACGAAACTGATTCTGGCCTCGATATTGACGCCTTGCGGATAGTAGCCAATGGTGTGAATAAATTAAAAAGCAAAGACAACGCCGTAATTATAATTACGCATTATCAACGTTTGTTAGATTATATAATTCCAGATTTTGTACATGTAATACATAACGGAAAAATAGTTAAATCTGGAGGGAAAGAACTGGCTCATGAGTTAGAAGAAAAAGGTTACGACTGGATAAAAGAAGAAGTGAACGCTTAAAAAAAGCAAATGGATTTAAAAGAAAAATTAGTCTCATCATTTTTAGCATTCGAAAATCAAGTTGATGTAGAAGCTTACGTTCATGGTATTAGAACAGAAGCAATCAAGACTTTCGAAACCAATGGTTTCCCATCTAAAAAAGATGAGGCATGGAAGTATACGTCACTTAATAAAATCTTAAAACAAGATTATAGCGTATTCCCAAAGCACGAAAATGACATTGAATATCGTGATGTAAAAAAATACCTCATTCACGATATCGACACCTATAAGATTATTTTTATTGATGGGAAGTATTCATCACATCTATCTGAAACCACACATGATGGTATGGATATTTGTTTGATGTCTGCCGCTTTATCTAAACCAAAATATCGTTTAGTTATTGAAAACTATTTTAATAACGTTGCAACAAAAGACAGCCTTACATCTTTAAATACAGCTTTTTCTAGTGAAGGTGCTTTTATTCATATTCCGAAAAATAAATTGGTTAGCAAGCCAATACAGATTGTTCATTTTTCAACTGGAAATGAATCTGCTGTCTTGTTGCAACCTCGAAATTTAATTGTTGTTGATGAAAATTCGCATTTACAAATTATTGAACGTCACCAAAGTTTAACTGATAATCCTGTGTTAACAAATTCAGTGACTGAAATATTTGCAAACAAGCGTGCTATTGTAGACTATTATAAAGTTCAGAACGATAATGAAAATGCTTCGTTAATAGACAGTACATTTATAAAACAAAGGCAAGAAAGTCATGTTTCTGCACATACTTTTACCTTTGGAGGGAATTTAACTCGTAATAATTTAAATTTCTATCAACATGGTGAGCGTATTGATTCTACCCTAAAAGGAATTACCATTATTGGAGATAAACAACACGTAGATCATAACACATTAGTGCATCATATTGAGCCAAATTGTGAAAGTCATCAAGATTACAAAGGTATTTTTGGTGATAGCTCAACTGGAGTATTTAATGGAAAAGTCCTTGTTGATAAGGAAGCACAAAAGACGAATGCTTTCCAAGCCAATAATAATATTTTAATTAGTGATAAGTCATCAATAAATACAAAACCTCAATTAGAAATTTTTGCTGATGATGTAAAATGTTCTCATGGTTGTACTATTGGACAATTAGATGACGATGCTTTATTTTACATGAAAACCAGAGGGATTCCTGAGAAAGAGGCTAAAGCTCTACTTATGTATGCGTTTGCGAATAACGTTCTTGAAAGCGTAAAAATTCCTGAGTTAAAAGCACGTATCAATAAGCTAATTGCCAATAAACTTGGTGTAGACATTGGGTTTAATTTATAATCATAAGATTTACAATATGTTTAATGTTGAAAACATACGAAAAGATTTTCCTATTCTTTCACGTAAAGTAAATGGGCAACCACTTGTGTATTTTGATAACGCAGCAACTTCTCAAAAACCTCAACAAGTCATTGATTCTATAGTGGATTATTACTCTAACTATAATGCCAATATTCACAGAGGCGTTCATAGATTGAGTCAAGAAGCTACAGATAAATATGAAGAAGCTCGAGGTAAAATTCAAAAGCATTTTAATGCGGAAAAAGCTCATGAAATAATTTTTACTTCTGGAACTACACATAGCATAAATCTTGTTGCTAATGGATTTGCTTCACTATTAAAAGAAGACGATGAAATTATAGTTTCCGCTTTAGAGCACCATAGTAATATTGTGCCTTGGCAAATGTTATGTGAAAAAACGAATGCTGTCCTTAAGGTCATTCCAATGAATAATGAAGGTGAATTGGTAATGAGT
>CALGIH010000242.1 GCA_937916035.1 uncultured Lacinutrix sp. | reverse complement strand
TGGACTTTTATACTAGCCTCTGTTGCAATGAGGTGATAAGCTCCTTTAAAGGCATAGCCTATACTTGTTATTCTACTAACCAAGAAAGACTCTTTTTTAGACATGTAAAACTATATTTAGTCTAAAATACTAATATTTATAGGGTTTGTTGAAAGTATTAGGACATATTTTAAATATCAGTTTAGTTAAAGTTTTTATAATTATAATTAATATTGTTTAATGATTTAGTAAATTTGTTGAACAAAATAATAAAACCAAAAAACATTATGAAAACAAAGAACTTTTTTAAAACTGCAATTTTTACATTTTCACTTTTAATAGCAGGGAATGTATTTGCTCAAGACAAGAACATCGTTGAAACTGCAATATCATCAAAAGACCACACAACTTTAGTAGCTGCAGTTAAAGCGGCTGATTTAGTTGGAGTATTGACTGGAGATGGACCGTTTACAGTGTTTGCTCCAACAAATGAAGCATTTGCTAAATTACCTGCAGGAACTGTTGAATCCTTATTGAAGCCAGAAAACAAATCTAAATTACAAGCAATATTAACTTACCACGTAGTTGCTGGTAAATTTATGGCAAGTGATGTTATAGAATTGATAAATAAAGGTAATGGTGAAGCAATGATTACAACTGTTAATGGTGGAAAACTAACAGCAATGATTATGGATGGCTCAGTATATATATCTGATGAAAATGGAAATAAAGCAAAAGTTACTGCTGCGGATTTGAATTCTACTAATGGTGTTATTCACGTCATTGATTCGGTTGTTTTACCGAAGTAGTAGTTAATTGATTAATAGCAATAAAAAGCCTCTTCATTTGAAGAGGCTTTTTTATTATTTATATTGAATTAACAATGTCTAAAGCCTTAGAATAATTTGGCTCATCAGCTGTTTCTTTAACTTGTTCAGAATACTTTACTATTCCGTTTTCATCTAAAACAATTACGCATCGAGAATGTAATCCTTGAAACGCACCAGTTTCAAATTCTAAACCATAGGCTTTGCCAAAGCTACCGTCTTTAAAATCAGAAAGCATAATTACATTTTCTATGCCTTCAGCACCACAAAAACGCGCTTGTGCAAAAGGTAAATCTCTTGAAATACAAAGTACTTTTGTATTCTTCATTTCTGCCGCTTTCTTATTAAATTCTCTCACAGATTGAGCACAGGTTCCAGTATCTACACTTGGAAATACATTCAAAACGATTTTATGTCCTTCAAAATCTGATAAAGTTTGAATTGATAAATCACTTACAGTTAATTTAAAGTCTGGAGATTTTGAACCAGTTTTTGGTAATTCTCCGATTGTTTTTACTGGGTTACCTCCTAATGAGATTTGTGCCATGATATTGTGTTTAAATTTTTGTTTAAAAATAAGAATAATTAGATGGTTATACTATTAGTTTGGGATTTTTTATTGATAAAAAACAAGTATTTAGTTCGCTGTAAAATAGCTAATTAAGTTATTTCGACTAGTTCTGCAATTGTTAATTTTCATTATTTTAAAAAACCGACTTCCTTTTAACTTCGTTT
>CALGIH010000241.1 GCA_937916035.1 uncultured Lacinutrix sp. | reverse complement strand
AGTTTGATCTATAATAAGATATTAATATATAAAAGGAAAAGCCACATCAATTGATGTGGCTTTTTTTGGCTTCATTTTTGAGAATATTAAACCAAAGAAGACGTTTAATGTCTAAAGGTTATGACTCAAAGAGAAATTCAACATTTATATTGGCGAGCAGGTTTTGGTATTTCACCACAGCAACTGCAACAATTGGCTTGAAGGTGGAAATGATGGACTCAATATCATTGTTCCCTATAGAAATGATTTGTACTTTAAAAACAGGCCAACACTTGCGATTAAAAATGACAAATTAATTAAGGCAACTGATGAGATTGGATTCCATTCTAGTTTAAAGCCGTTAAAAAATCTTTACGATAAAGGTTATTTAAGTATTCTTAATAATGTTGGATACCCAAAGCCAAATCGTTCACATTTTCGTTCTATGGATATTTGGCAAACCGCAAGTCATGCTAACCAATCATTAACTTCAGGTTGGATTGGACGCTATTTAGATACTTATGGAAAAGAGCCTTATGACGCGATTGAAGTTGATGAATCGTTATCCTTAGCAATGAAAGGAGAATCAATCAGTGCAATAGCTACAAACAATGCTAAGCGTTTATTTAGAACCTCTCAAGAACCTTATTTTAAGTCAATAATAAAACATAATTCTGATGTTCATTTAAGTGAGCATAACTTAGGCTATTTGTATAAAACTCTTATCGCTGCAGAATCTTCCGCGAAACATATTTACGAAACCTCAAGAACGTTTTCATCTAGGCAAACGTATCCAAATACTCAATTTGCAAAACAATTAAAAACAACTGCAGAATTTATCAATTCTGGACTAGAAACTAAAGTATATTATACATCATTAAATGGTTTTGATACACATGTAAATCAAGCAAATTCTCAAGCCAGATTATTATCTCAGTATGCTGAAGCTGTTGAAAGCTTTGTAAACGATTTAAAACAAAATGGCACTTTTAAAGATACATTAATTTTGACTTTTTCTGAATTTGGACGACGCGTAAAACAAAACGCTGCAAATGGCACAGATCATGGAACAGCCAATAATGTGTTTATTATTGGAGAGCATTTAAAAAGCCAAGGATTCTATAATGAGTTGGCCAGTTTGAATGATTTGGATGCAAACGGAGATTTAAAATTTGAAATTGATTTTAGGACTATTTATGCAACTATTTTAAACAAATGGTTAAAAGTAGATGACGAAAAAATACTTATTGATTCATTCAAATCAATTAAGCTTCATCTAATATTAACTGTACTTAATTTTTCGTAAAACCCGAATCGCTTCTTTAAATAATTGATAGACTTCATCACTATGATTTCTAAGATATTGTTTGGAGTCTTCAAGTTTTGTGATGGCTTCATCAAACCCATTGAAATAGCATATTAAATAAGTCACAGGAAGGTTTTTTAAATCTTGTTCTTCTTGTTTATTTAGTGATGCACCAATTTGAATTTTTTTCAAAAGAGCATTATTGGTATTGTAAATATGATGTAACACCTTTTTATCATATTGAGGGGGTTCAAAAAGTAATTTTGAGTCAATAATGTAATTAGCACTTTCAGCAAAACTTATAGTAGTTTCTTCAAGCTGAAAGTATTCGTTTTCGCCCTGTAAGCCCAAGTTCACGTAATCAATTATTTTAAAAGAATCGTTGTTATATTCTAAAGAGACTTCGTCTAAGGTTGAAAAGAACAAACGTACTTGTTCGTTTATTAATTCAATATCAACCCGCGAATAAAACACCTCGTTTTTCACTTCCTTTTTTTGTCCTGCCCAACACAATACAAAGTATTCTTTAAACACTTTGTATTGTGGATGAAAATCTTTTCGTTTTTGTAAAAAATCAAACACACCATCCAAAGTGTGCTCAATATTGTTTTGCGCATGATTTTCAATTGCTGAAACTATTTCTGAATTAACATCTTTTAGTTCAATATCAAAAACCTTTGGCATACTCATACTTCCATCTCTAAAAAACACAGAGCCACCATAGTATTTCCAAATGTTTCTTCGTAAAGAAGTAATACTATTAATTGGCCTAATGGTTACCAAGCCCACTACCTTGTCATCAGGCAAATGCGGGAACGGAATGTTTTCGTACTGAACAATTGGCGGATTTGCCATATAAGCATTAATAAGGTTTTGAATCTTACTGTCGTCAAAAAAATCTACTCCAACTATTTTATTGTCTTCATCTTCAACACCAATAACGATGTATGAGTTGTTTTTTGGATTGCTATTGGAAAGGGCACAAATATGTTTTAAAAATTTTGCTTTTCCTTCCTTCTGGCTAATATTTATTTTTCGCTTTTTATCATAAAAACTGTTCTCATCGTTATGAGCAAGCAGATTTTTAATAAGTAAGCGTTTGTTAATCATAGCTTTCTTCAACGAAAGTGGGAGTTTCTTTATTTAAAGAGTCTTTTTTACTGTAACATTATTAGCTTGAGCTGTTGGAAACACCAACAAATCGGCAATATTAACATGAGAAGGTCTGGTTATTGCAAAAAGGATAATTTCGGCGATATCTTCCGGTTGTAAAGCTTGGTAACCTTTATAAGCGTTATCAGCAATAGCATCTCCTTTATATCTAACTTTTGAAAATTCGGTTTCAACCAATCCTGGATTGATGGCTGTTACTTTTATCCCAAACGGGTTTAAATCTATTCTCATGCCATCAGTAATAGCGATAACGGCATGTTTGCTGGCGCAATACACATTCCCTTTTGGATACACTTCTTTTCCGGCTGAAGAGCCAATGTTTATGATATGTCCAGATTGCCGTTCGGTCATTTTTGGAATTACGGCTCTACTAACGTATAATAATCCCTTAACATTAATGTCTATCATAGCATCCCAATCATCAAGATTACCATCTTGAATAGGGTCAAAACCATGTGCATTTCCAGCATTATTGATTAAAATATCTATGTGTCTAAATGGCTCAGGTAGGGAATCAATAGCATTAAATACAGCAACTTTGTCACGTACATCAAAATTTAAGGTTATTACATCTGTTTGTTTTGAAAGTGCACTTTGCATAGAATCTAATCGTTCTTGACGCCTTCCACAGAGTATTAAGTTAATGCCCTGTTTTGCAAATTCATACGCAGTAGCTCTTCCAATGCCACTTGTGGCTCCAGTAATTAAAGCTGTTTTGTTTTTATTCATTATAGGATGTTTTTATGGTACTTTATGTCCTTTACTTGCTACTAATATTGAAAACCAATCTTCTAGCTCTAGGTTTATTTTTAAAGCACTAATTGCGTCTTTAATTCTTTGTGTATTTGTAGTCCCAATAACTGGATGAATGTTTGCTGGATGTTTTAAAATCCAAGCTAAAAGTAATTGGTCTTCAGTTGCGTCATATTTGTCTAATAATCCTCCAAGACAATTATGAATACGCCTTGTTTGTTCTGAATCTTCTTTAAAAACGATGCCAAGAGGTGACCAAGCCATTGGAGTTATTTTTTTAGTTATCATTTGATCAAGCGTGCCATCATGCAGTGCAGAATTCTGAGTCAAAGAAAATTCAATTTGATTTATTTCTATCGGAACTTCACTAGCAATCAATTCAACTTGCGATGGTGTAAAATTGGAAACGCCAAAGGATTTTATTTTACCTTCTTGACCCAATTTTGCAATGGCTTCCATAATTTCACAAGGGTGCATTAAAGGACTAGGTCTGTGTAAAAGCAATACATCTAGATAATCAGTTTCTAAATTTCTTAAAGAATTTTCTACAGACGTTATGATGTATTCTTTTGAATAATTATAGTGTTTAATTATATTAGATCTATTAGGACTCACATATGCAATTCCACATTTTGATATTAATTGAATAGCACTTCGCGCAATACGAGTTTGCTTAAAGGCAGCACCAAAATCAGCTTCAGTTGTATAGCCACCATAAATATCTGCATGATCAAAGGAAGTTATACCAGCTTCTAAACAGGTGTTAATTTGAGAAATCATATCATTAGTGTTGAACTGTTTTCCCCAACTTCCCCAAGACATTGTTCCAGCTATGATTCTTGAATAATTCATATTTAAATATATAAGTAGGGATTTTTTGTAAAACTTATATAAAAATACTTATTACTTCGTTAATATCAATGAAATTGACAAAGATTCAAATCACTAAGAAGTATAAATAAAAAAACCCGAAACATTGTTTCGGGTTTTTAATATATTTTTCGAATACTTTTTATTGAAGTGCTGGCGAATAGTTTGTTGGATAATCTCCAATATCCACTAAGTTTCCTGACGCTTCAAAGTTAGAACCATAAGTAGCATCAATAGCTTTCATAAATTGGTTTGCAATTAATGCATAACCTCTTGCTGTTGGATGTACTCCATCTAAAGAAAATGCACCACCCATAACTAGGTTTGATGTTGATGTAAAATCGCCATCTGTAAATCCGCCTGCATCTAACTGTTGCATTAATGCATTAGCGTCAACAAAAGCAAAACCTGCATTAGAAGCTGCCGCTTGAATTGATGAATTAAAGCCATCTATTGCTGTTTTTATTTCATCTTGCTCACTTGGAATAACAACCCATTTATCTTCTAAGGGTAATGACACACCCTCAGCTGAAAATTGTGCTGCTAAAGTTGGTGGTAAACCTTGCGATCCTAAAAACGCTGCAAAACCCTCATTAATTGTTCCAATAATTGAAGAAGAAGGAAGTACCAATAAATCACCATCATTAGCTTGTCTTGCTTGCCCATATACTAATCCTAAAAGATTTGCCACTAGTGGTGCTGCTTCAGCAGGTAAGCCAAAGGATTGAACAAATGCAGGGAACGTTGGGCTTGCATTTAAAACACCACTAATTTGAGCTGATAAGTTCATTAAAGATTCATCATGTATTACTAAAGCACTCGCTGAAGTTTCACTAAAAACGATTTGACGTTCAGTGGCATTTGGAATTCCATAACTTTCTAAGAACGCAAATACTTGATTAATCTGCCCGAAAATACCATTTAGTGTCGGGATTAGAGGTCCGAAAGCAGGATTACTTGGATCTAATGGGTTATGAGGTACTGTCGTGAAATAAGGTATAGTAGTAACGTAAGGGATGTTCGCCATTACACCTTGAGTTCCTCCTAAA
>CALGIH010000240.1 GCA_937916035.1 uncultured Lacinutrix sp. | reverse complement strand
AATCCTAGTACCACAAATGCCCAAGATTCACAAGATTCATTTTGGAATAATGTTAAATTTGGTGGTGCATTAGGATTAAGTTTTGGTAATGGCTTTTTTAGCGGAACCATTGCTCCTAGTGCTATTTACGAGTTTAATAATCAATTTGCAGCTGGAATTGGACTGAATGCCAGCTATGCTAAACAACGTGATTTATTTAAGAGTACTATTTTGGGAGCAAGTGTGATATCGTTATTTAATCCTATTGAAGAAATACAGCTTTCTGCCGAGTTTGAAGAGCTCAATGTAAATAGAAATTTTGATGAAAACTTTATAGAAAATGCTGATGATAATTACTGGTATCCTGCCCTTTATTTAGGAGCTGGTTATAGAACCGGAAACTTTACTATTGGAATCAGATACGATGTGCTTTATGACAACGAGAAAAGTATTTTTGCAGATCCTTGGATGCCTTTTTTTAGAGTCTATTTTTAGTCTTATGTCTGTACCAAACTTTTTGCCACTCGCGTTGTAAAATCAAAAAAGTTACTTGCTCAGAAAGGACAACAACATCACTTCCATCCAATTGCCTTACCTTCTTTTCTGATACATCGACGATATAAAGAAGATTTAAATACTCCATAAACTTCTCTTGAATTAACTTAAACACTGTTTCATGAAGTATATACTTGAGACTTGTAGGCAACACTTCTTCATCAAAATCAAGGTCAATGTTAGCTAGTAAAAAATCTTTGTTCAGTTGTTTTATGAGCTTAATGTATAAATTTTCGCTGTTGGCTTGAGTTATTAACTCATCGAAATTATTAGGAAGTAGCATTATACTTTTCTATTCATTAAAGAAGTTCCAAATTGTTTTAATAACTCCTTTTTTTCTGAAGAAACATTAATGGAATCTAAAATGTTAAATGCTTTTTCAGTATAATTTTCAATGATAATATTAGTTTCAGAAGAAGCGCCACTTTCATTAAAAATCTGTTTTACATTACTTACTTTATCTTCAATATTTGATGCATCATTAGTGTAAAATTTTAACAATTGATCTCTTTGTTCGGTTTCAGATAACTCAAGAGCCTTTAAAAAAAGATAGGTCTTTTTGTTCTCAATAATATCACCTCCAACTTGTTTACCAAATGTCTCTGGATTACCAAAAGCATCTAAATAATCATCTTGCAATTGAAACGCTATTCCTAGGTTTTTTCCAAAATCATAAATTTTATCCTGATATTCTACAGAAGCATTTGCTACAATAGCTCCCATTTTCATTGCTGCACCAACCAGAACGGCCGTTTTGTATTCAATCATTTTTAAATACTCTGGAATGGTAACATCATTACGAGATTCAAAATCAATATCATATTGTTGTCCTTCACAAACCTCAATAGCTGTTTTACTAAACAATTTAGCCAATGCTTTAAAAGTATGACCTTCATAATTCTCAAACAATTGATACGCTAAAATTAGCATTGCATCACCTGATAAAATCCCAGTGTTTAAATCCCATTTCTCATGAACTGTCTGTTGTCCTCGTCGTAAAGGAGCATCGTCCATTATATCGTCATGAATTAATGAGAAATTATGAAACACTTCTATTGCTAAAGCGGCATCTAACGATTTTTCATAACTCTCATTAAAAATGTCGGTAGTCATAAGTGTAAGTACAGGACGCAAACGTTTTCCTCCCAATCTCAAAATGTATTCTATGGGTTCGTATAAACTATTTGGTGCTTTGGGTGTTGTAAACTCATTTAAATAATTTACAAACGCCTTTTGATATTTTTCTATGAATAACATGTCGCAAAAATAATGCAATTAGTCATAAAAAAAGCACACTTAGTAATTCCAATGTTAAATAATTCCTAAAACTTAGGAAACTTTTTTGGTTTTTAAAGTTTCCTAATGTACTTTTGCAGCTCATTATGAGAGATAAAATTATTTATAGCGCAAGTGACCTTTTTATAACCTATGGTTTTAAAAGTGTCACAATGGATGATATTGCTAATGCAATTGGAATTTCAAAAAAAACTATATACCAATATTTTGAGAATAAAACCAAACTAGTTGAAGCAACAACGCTCCACATGTTTGATACTATCTCTCATGGTATAGACTGTATTTGTGAGCTTAACAAAAACCCTATTGAAGAAGTTTACGAAATTAAAAAATTCGTGATGACTCATTTAAAAGATGAGAAATCGTCACCGCAATATCAGCTTCAAAAGTATTATCCTAAAATTTCTGGAACATTAAAGGAGAAGCAATTAGAAAAGATGCTTGGTTGTGTTCAGGATAATTTACAAAAAGGAGTTGGACAAGGACTATATCGAGACTCTATTGACATAGAATTTATCTCCAGAATATACTTTAATGGGATGACATCTTTAAAGGACCAAGATATTTTCCCTTTAACTAATTTCTCAATGAATGCACTTAAGGAATTCTTTTTAGAATACCATTTAAGGGCTATTTGCACAACAAAAGGACTAAAAACATTAACACAATTTATAGATACTAATCAATCATAAAGAAGAATGAGAAACATTCATTATATTTTATTTTTACTAATAACAACGGTTTCGTTTTCACAAGAAGTTCCTCAAACTTTAAGTTTTCAAGAAGCCATAGATTATGCTTTAGAAAACAATAGAACTGCAAAAAATGCACACCGTGATATTCAAGCTGCCAAACAACAAAAATGGGAAACCATTGCTTCTGGTTTACCACAATTAAGTGCAACTATAGATTATAATCATTGGTTAAAACAACAAGTATCACTAATACCAGCTGAGTTTTTCGGCGGTAATCCCGGAGAATTTACAGAAGTGGCTTTTGGTACAAAACAAACCATGAATGCTACTGCTACTTTAAATCAGAAAATATTTGATGGTTCTTATTTGGTTGGTTTACAATCAGCAAAAGTATTCCTTGAAATTTCTAAAAATGCTAAAGAAAAAACAGAGTTAGAAGTACGTAAAGCTGTTATTGATGCTTACGGAAATGTATTGCTTTCAGAAGAGAGCATCAAAATATTAGAACGCAACATTACTGTTTTAGATAAAAATTTATATGAAACTACTAAGATCTATGAAAACGGCCTTGGCGAAGAAGAAAGTGTTGAACAATTACAAATAACACTTTCTGGTATCAAAAGTAACTTAGCGAACACTAAACGCTTAAAAACTTTAGCTTACAAAATGCTAAATATTACTTTAGGTATAGATTTAGATGCAAACATTCAACTTACAGACAATTTAAATAGCCTAACGTCTCAAAACATTGTAATTAGTCTGCTTGATGCTGATGAAAATATTGAGCAAACTATTGATTATAAAATTGCTGAAAACGATAAAGTATCAAAAGAACTTTTGCTGAAACTAGAAAAAAGCAAAGCGATTCCAACATTGGATGCTTTTTTAAATGGTGGCTATTCAGGTAATAATGAAAATTTTAGATTTTTAAAAAACTCGCAAGAATGGTTTGGATCCTCCTTACTTGGCGTGAGTATGAAGATTCCTATTTTTAGTTCTGGTATGCGCAGTGCAGCTACACAGCGCGCAAAAATAAATTTAGAAAAAGCAGAAGATGATTTAACTGAAACAGAGCAAAAATTGAAGTTGCAAATTGCTAATGCTAAAAGCGAGTACAAATTCGCCATAGAAGATTATCAAAACAAAGAAGATAATTTAGGTCTTGCAGAACGCATTGAGCAAAAAAACCAAACGAAATTTTTTGAAGGTATTTCTTCTAGTTTCGATTTGCGTCAAGCACAAACACAATTATATACAACGCAACAAGAATTACTTCAAGCAATGCTTGATGTTATAAACAAAAAAGCCGCTTTAGAAACGGTTTTAAATGAAATTCCAGAAAATTAATCAACCAATAAACACAATAGCAATGAAACATATATATTCACTATTAATCCTAGCACTACTAGTCGTTTCCTGTGGAGGCGATAATAAAAATAAGTCAGTTGAAAAGGTTCTAGAAGGCAACAATCTAGAAGCTATGAGAGTCAAACGTGGCGAATTAGTTAATGAGCAACAATCCATTCATGATAAAATTAAGTTATTGGATGATAAAATTGCAGTTTTAGACTCAACAAAAAAAGTGCCTTTAATTACAACTTTTAAAGCTGAACAAAGAGTATTTAATCATTACGTAGAACTACAAGGAAATGTAAGCACAAAACAAAACTTAGTAATTTTTCCGGAGTACAATGGTGTATTAACTCACGTCTATGTTAAAGAAGGACAACGTGTTAGCAAAGGGCAAATTCTAGCAAAAATTGATGATGGAGGTATGAGTCAACAATTAGCACAAGTACAAATACAAGCCAATTTAGCAAAAACTACTTTTGAGCGTCAAGAGCGCCTTTGGAATCAAAAAATAGGTAGCGAAATTCAATATTTACAAGCAAAATCTAGTTACGATGCACAAGCGAAAGCAGTTACCCAATTACAACAACAATTGGGTAAAACTTCAGTTAGAGCGCCCTTTACTGGAACTATAGATGATATCATTACAGATCAAGGAAGTGTTGTTGGAGCAGGACAATCACAATTAATGCGTATAGTAAATTTAGACAATATGTATATAGAAACAGATGTACCTGAACGCTATATTTCTGATGTTACTAAAAATAAAGCTGTGGAAGTAGAATTTCCAGTTTTAGGACAAACTATTGAAACTAAAGTACGCCAAGCTGGAGATTTTATCAATCCTGCCAACCGAACATTTAAAGTTGAAATTGCAGTCCCAAATAAAGCAAAAACAATAAAACCTAACCTAACTGCTAAACTTAAAATTAATGATTACACCAATGAAAAGGCACTATTAATTCCACAAAGTATTATTTCAGAAAATGCCGAAGGCGAACAATATATTTATGTTGTAAAAAATAAAAACGAAAATAAAGAAGGTGTTGCAGAGCGCGTTATTATTAAAACTGGTAAAACTCAAGGCGATGTTATTGAGGTTTTAAAGGGAATAGAAAATGGTGCAGAAATTATTCAAGAAGGAGCTAGAAGTGTGAAAGATGGACAAACCGTCAAAGTAATCAACCTATAATTTAGACAGTATGACTAAAAAGAAAAACAGAAAGCAAGTTGATAAAGAATTTGGGTTCTCTACTTGGGCAATTAACAACAAAACTACTATGTATGTTGTTATGGCAGTTATATTTTATCTTGGAGTATCTGCCTTTTTTGAAATGCCAAGAGAAAGTTTCCCTGAGATAAAGGAAACAAAAATTTATGTAAGCTCTGTCTATCCTGGAAACACTGCTGAAGATATTGAAAAACTCATAACAGATCCTCTTGAGGATAAGTTAAAAACCGTTAGTAACGTTGTTGAAATCACCTCAACATCTCAAGAAGATTTCTCTATGGTTATTGTAGAGTTTGATGAAAATATTACTGTTGAACAGGCTAAGCAAAAAATAAAAGATGAAATAGACTCTGAAACCTCCAGCGAAGATTGGCCAACCTTTAATGGTGCAAAAGTAGAGCCCAATGTTTTTGCTTTAAGTATGAGCGAAGAAATGCCGATTCTTAATATTAATATCTCTGGAGATTATACGGTTGGCAAATTGAAAGAATTTGGTGAATATCTTCAAGATGAAATTGAAGGACTTCAAGAAATTAAACAAGTAGATATTCGTGGTGTACAAGACAAAGAAGTTGAAGTTGCTGTAGATATTTATAAAATGCAAGCTGCAAAAGTTAGTTTTGGAGATATCATAAATACTATTAATGGCGGAAACGCAACCATATCTGCCGGGAATTTAATTGCCAGTGGTCAACGTCGTACAATTAGAATTCTTGGTGAAATTGACAAACCTTCTGATTTAGAGAACTTTGTTGTAAAATCTGAAAAAGGTAATTCTGTTTATTTAAAAGATGTGGCAGAAGTCACTTTTAAAGAAAAAGACATTACTACCTATGCCAGAGAATATGGAGAGCAAGTT
>CALGIH010000239.1 GCA_937916035.1 uncultured Lacinutrix sp. | reverse complement strand
TTTGAACATAATTTATCACAACAAATCTATTTAAGTGATGAGTGCTGGAGTATTATTTGCGCCGCAAAAAATGCAACCATACAGCTTATTAGAAAAGCTTCATTCCTTGAAAAAACAAATTCAGCCAACAAACTTCGTGAAGTTATTTTAACCGAAATGATGGAAAAACGTGCGCCAAGCGACGCAGCACTTTCCTATATTAAAAATGAAGTTAGCGAGATGTGGTAACGCTATTCCTTTAGCTCATTTGACATAGCGCTTTCATGCTTTTTCTTAGCATAATCATAACCTTGTTGCCACCACTTTTCCATTAGTGGTTTACTGAAAATAAGAGAATTCTCCGTTAAGCTTGTTGGTGTATAGTAAAGATTTAACTTTACACCTTTATTTTTAGCGGCTAGCTTTCCAATCGTAATATCGTTTCTTTCTACTTGATCCAACAAATGACCAAACAAGTTTAACATTAACGAAAAGGGGTTTTTACCCAGTACTTTTTTATGCTCCATGTTTTCAGACTCCAATACAATCGCATCTATTTCGGTTGCTCCTCTTAAAATAGCTTCACGAATTGGTATTACACAACCCAAACCTCCATCAGCATATTCAAAACCATCAACTGTAGCTAGTGACATAAACGGAATGTAATTACACGAAATCCAAATCCAATTACAAAATTCTTCATAGGTACAATCATTAATTGACTTGTACTCTTCTTTATTTTTGGATAGATTTGACACTGTAACCACCACATCTTCTTTGGTCTTTTTAATAGTCTCAAATTCTTCTTTGGAAAAATTACGCTTGATGTTGCGCTTCAAGTGTTTGCTCTCACCAAAGGTTCGCTTCATACGAATAAATTGCCAGATTGAATTCACAAAATCTATAGACACATACTCGCGATCTCCTTTCTTTCTCTGCACAAATGGGCTTACGCTAAAAATATCACGCTGGGTAACATTCGTAAATAAATTATAAACTTTATCTATTTTATTCAGTGATAAATGTGGAATCAGCAAACTCCCTGTCGATGTACCCAAAAACATATTGTACTCATAACCAAGATATTGCATTAAAAATTGCGCAACACCTCCAGCGAATGCTCCTTTACTCCCTCCTCCTGATATAACTAATGCTCTCATCTATTCTGTTGTTTCTAATGGGCTCAATTTTTCATTGCTATGTTTAGCAAAATCAAAACCGCTTTGCCACCACTGAGTCATTTTTACTTTATTAAATATTAATGAATTTGTAGTAAGCACAGTTGGTGTATAATAAAAATTAATAATTGCATTATTATTCGAAGCTACAAATTTTCCTATTCTTATATTTTGACTTTCAATTCTGTCTAACATAAAACTAAACATATTTGTCAACAGCGAAAATGGGTTAAGTGAAGGCATTCTATTAAATTGGGACACTTCTGTTTGTAGAATAATAGCATCTATTTCTGTTGCTCCTCGCTTTATAGCTTCCTCAATTGGCACCATAGAACCTAATCCACCATCAGCATATTCACAGCCATTTTTTTTAACAAGCGTCATAAATGGCGTATAATTACAGGAAACCCAAATCCATTCACAAAATTCTTCGTAATTAAAATCTTTAATTGATTTATATTCAACCTGATTAAGCGAGAGGTTTGATACTGTTACAACAACATCAATAGGACTCTGTTTTAATTGATTAAAATCCTCTTCAGTTGTTGAGTTTTTAATAAGATCCCTTAAATTGTAGCTTTCACCAAAGGTTTTACGTCCTTTGATGAAATTTTTTATAATATTAAAATGATGTATTCCAATAGTTTCAACACCATGCTTCGTTTTTATTTTAAATGGACAATGACTAAAAATACTACTTTGATTGACGTTTGTATAAATCTCTTTAATTTCATTCACCTTTCGTGAAGCCAAGTGAGACACCAACAAACTACCTGTAGAGGTACCTATAAAAAGATCATAGTCATTCTTTTTTTGCTCAATAAGATATTGTGCCACACCTCCTGCAAATGCGCCTTTACTTCCTCCACCTGATATGACTAATGCTTTCATTTTATCCGATATACTACAAAGTTAAAACCAAATTATTAATTACCCTTGCCATTACTAACAAAAGAATTATTTTAGTTGAATGAATACAAACCTTCAAACTCCCATAGATTATTTAAAAGGCGTTGGTCCAAATCGTGCAGATTTGCTAAGGAAGGAACTTGGGATTCATACGTATCAGGATTTAATTAACTTATTTCCAAATCGTTATATTGACAGAACACAATATTTTAAGATTAATCAGTTACAGCAAAACTCAGCTGAAGTTCAGATTATTGGAAAAATAACAGGCCTAAAAGAAATTGCTCAGCAACGCGGAAAGCGATTAGTAGCAACTTTTACTGACGAAACTAGCAGTATGGAACTCGTTTGGTTTAGAGGTCATAAATGGATTCGAGAAAGCATTAAGTTAAATACAACTTATGTTGTTTTTGGAAAAACTAATTGGTTCAATGGTAAATTCAGCATGCCACATCCAGAAATGGAATTATTAGAAGACCATGAAAACAATTTACGTTCAGCAATGCAAGCTGTATATCCATCAACAGAAAAACTATCAAATAGAGGGATCACCAATCGTGTGATTATTAAAATCATGCAACAATTGTTTCTAGAAACCAAAGGAAAATTTGTTGAAACCTTGTCTAAAAATCTTCTTGAAGAACAAAAATTGATATCAAAATCTGACGCACTTTTCAACATACATTTTCCGACGTCACAATCCCTTTTATCACGTGCTCAATTCAGACTGAAATTTGAAGAATTATTTTACATTCAACTGCAATTAATTCTGAAAAATCTTATCCATAAATCAAAGATAAAAGGCTTTCCGTTTGAAACTATTGGCAGTTATTTTAATACCTTTTTTGAGGCCCATTTACCTTTCGAATTAACCAATGCTCAGAAACGTGTGATTAAAGAAATTAGACATGATTTAGGCAGCAATGCACAGATGAATCGTCTTCTGCAAGGAGACGTTGGCTCAGGAAAAACCATAGTAGCATTAATGTCAATGTTTATAGCACTTGACAACGGCTTCCAAACATGCTTCATGGCTCCAACTGCTATTTTGTCAGTCCAGCACTATACCGGCTTATCA
>CALGIH010000238.1 GCA_937916035.1 uncultured Lacinutrix sp. | reverse complement strand
ACAGTTTTGGAGGTTGGGCAATGAGAATTGTATATACCAAATCCTTAGATTGGTTGAGAGAAGAAGCTAAAGAAAAGTTACAGCAAAATTAATATTATAATACTCAGGACAAGTTTGATGCTGTTATAGAAGATAATGAGCAAATAAAGAAAGCATTATCAAAAGCAATAAAAACATTACCTATAAAACAGCAAATAGTTATTAAGCTATTTTATGTTGAAGAATATTCGTTAAAACAAATAAGTCTTATTAAATATTTCTGTGGGAACAACAAAGTCTCGATTATTTCACGCGAGAGAAAAATTAAAATTAATATTAAAAGAAAAAAATAAATAGTATTAACAAGTTTTCCGCTTCCGCGGAAATAATAAAATAAATTTATAATGAAGACTAATATGGAAGACATTGACAAGTTAATCAAAGAGACCTTAACGCAAGAAGAAGCAAAATTTTATGATGAGTTAGAAGAACAAAACTTATTTCAAATGATAGGTGGTTTGTTTCAAGGTAAAAATAAATGGATTATGTATATGATGAATTTTATGACATTGGTATTCTTTGCATTGTTTATTTATTGTGTCATTCAGTTTTTTGATGTTGAAACAACGAAAGAATTGTTGAAATGGGGAATAGGTAGTTTAGTGTTTTTATTGGGCACAAGTATGCTTAAAATTTTTGCATGGATGCAAATGGATAGAAAGGCTTTAATAAGAGAATTAAAAAGGCTTGAATTGCAAATTTCATCTTTGGCTTCAAAAAATTAATCAACACTTTTCATATACGCAATAAGAGCTTCAAGTTGAGTGTCGCTTAAGTTTTTAATATAAGAATCTAAATTAGTCTTCATTAAAAACACTTGATTAGGGTCTGTATCAACAATAGGTTCTGCCTTGCCTTTAAAAAAAGCAATATAATCGGCATTTTGTTTGGCGTAAATAGTAGTTATAGCTTTAATAGAAGGTCCAATAGCAGTGTTATTAGGCATGTGGCATCCTGCACAAGCATTACTGTTAAAGAGCTTTTTCCCTTGACTTATTAATGCTGTTTGAGTATCCTGTTCACTTTTTGAGTTTTCAGGATTGGCTTTAAGTTTTATAGAATCTTTATTGTCAGTGTTTTTAGTGTCACCACAGTTAAATAAAATAAGAATAAAAATAAGGGGAATTAGTTTTTGGATAGTGTTCATAAATAATATTTTATGCATAAAAATATGGCTTTTAATTTTAAACAGCACATTAAATGTTTTTCAAATCTTTCTTATAATGTATGAAAAAACATTTAAGATTTGTAATTTGCGAATCTTTTAAGGATGATTTCTTTCCCACGCTGAATTTTCGATATCTCGAAAGGATAAAGGTAGATAAGGAATGGTTATTTTACTCGCTTAGCGAGATTTAATTATTAATGTTTGCATTAAATAATAATGTCAAACGGTGTCTTTTAATCGAGACATTAAACCTTAAATTATTTTAAAATGGCTGTTTTAGACCAATTAACGTCGCCAGAAGCGATGGATTTAGAAAACAAGTATGGCGCTCACAATTACCATCCACTTCCAGTGGTTTTGTGTAAAGGAGAAGGGGTTTATGTTTGGGATGTTGAAGGAAAGAAGTATTACGATTTCCTATCTGCTTATTCAGCAGTAAACCAAGGACATTGTCATCCAAAGATTGTAGGAGCAATGGTAAATCAAGCTCAAACCCTAACATTAACTTCTAGAGCATTTTATAATGACATACTTGGGAAGTATGAAAAATTCGCTACAGAATTTTTTGGCTTCGATAAGTTGTTACCAATGAATACAGGAGCAGAGGCTGTTGAAACTGCTTTGAAAATTTGTCGAAAATGGGCTTATGAAGTAAAAGGGATTGATGAAAATGAAGCTGAAATTATTGTTTGTAATAATAATTTTCATGGAAGGACTACAACCATTATTTCATTTTCAAATGATTCTGTAGCGCGTAAAAACTTTGGGCCTTTCACAAAAGGATTCATTAAAATTGAATATGATAATATAGCTGCTTTGGAAGATGTCTTAAAAAACAATCCAAATGTTGCAGGTTTTATGGTAGAACCAATTCAAGGTGAAGCTGGAGTATTTGTGCCGAGTGAAGGTTATTTAGCAAAAGCTAATGCATTATGTAAGCAATATAATGTATTGTTTATTGCAGATGAAGTACAGACAGGAATTGCTAGAACAGGAAGACTATTAGCAACCTGTGGAAATTGTTCATGTGTTGACAAAAATTGTTCTGGAACTCCTGAAGTAAAACCTGATGTTTTAATATTAGGGAAAGCCCTTTCAGGTGGTGCTTATCCAGTATCGGCTGTATTGGCTAATGATAGTATTATGAAGGTTATTCAACCAGGAAATCACGGAAGTACGTTTGGTGGCAATCCAATAGCAGCTGCTGTTGCAATAGCAGCACTAGAAGTTGTAAAAGAAGAGGGTTTGGCTGAAAATGCCTATAAATTAGGAGAATTATTCAGAAGTGAGTTGAACAAGTATATTGAAACTACTGATTTAGTAAACTTAGTTCGTGGTAAAGGATTGCTTAACGCTATTTTAATCAATGATGATGAAGACAGTGATACTGCTTGGAATATATGTTTACGATTAAGAGATAATGGCTTGTTAGCAAAACCAACACATGGCAACATTATTCGTTTTGCGCCACCTTTAGTTATGAATGAATAGCAATTGTTAGATTGCGTTTCAATAATAATTAAGACCTTAAAAGAGTTTGAATAAACTTAAGAATTTTATAGAAAAAGAAAAGCGGCCATTTGGTCGCTTTTTTTATGGCGCCAATTCTGTAAAAGGAAATACATTAATGTTTCTTAGTATCCAGAACAGTATTACTATTATAAGTATTCCTAATGTAACTTTTGATTTATACAGAAGGTTGGTCACTCCTTTATTAAGTAAATTATTCATAATAAATATAAAGGCTTGATAAAAAAGCACTAAAGCGAGCAATGCAATTAAATAATTGTGTCTGACACCATCAATAATATTTCCATTGAGTAATTGATGAGCAGTTCGTTGACTACCACAACCAGGACAATAAATACCTGTGACAGAATAAAAAGGACATTTAGGAAATATATTGACTTCCGCAGGATCCCAAAAAACATAAAGTGCTAGTAGTACGAAAAACACTAGCACTCCAATTATAATAATACTTAATTTTAGTTTAGAAATTGCCATTACTCATTGCGCCAAAAAGGGCAACTCCAAAAATTAATATATAGATTAACCATCCTACAACGGCAACTCCTATAGAGACTAATCCCCAAGTTTTGGCATTTTTAGAAGCCTTGTTTGCTTCATCGTAATTGCCGTCTTCATAACTACTATTTACTTTTGTTGAATAAATAATACTCACAATTCCTGTTGGTAAACGACATAAAATTGTGCTAATTATAGAAAGCGCTAAATAGCTGTTCGGTCTTGTTGGTTTGATTTGTTCCATTTTTTTATAAATATTTGGTTATTGATTTTGCTGAACTTGTTCCATAGCCTCTTGATATACCTTCATAGTTTCAGCCCATCCTCCAGTTGAGAAGTAATAAATACAATATAGCAAATACAAAGCATTAATAATGAGAATAATTAGTGCAATGGTTTTAGCTGTTTTCATGGCGTCTATGTTTTCATAGCTTTCATGGTCAGCATGTGCTTCTTTTAG
>CALGIH010000237.1 GCA_937916035.1 uncultured Lacinutrix sp. | reverse complement strand
TCCCTAAGGTTGGTTTATTATATGGCCTATAATAATATAAAAAACGTATTTAGAAAACGGAGTTAGTTAATCAAATACAGATATTTAAGTAAAGGCTTATAGTTTAGAAACTATGAGCTTTTTAATTTAATAAAAGGTTTTAACATTTACTTAAGATGTTCCTTCCAATACTAATATTAGATTTGGAAAAATTCTAACTTTCCACAGAAACTAAATATGTTAAAAATCAAGTTTATACCAACCATCAGTAAACAATGAAAAGGATTCTTATCCCAGTATGTATTCTATTTGTCGCAACAATTGTGAATGCGCAGGCGAAAAAAACATTGAACATAACAAAAACTGATGATGTTCCAAAAATTGATGGCATCCTTGATGATGCAGTTTGGAGTAAAGTAGAAATAGCTACAGATTTTGTTCAATACGATCCAGGAATGGGGAATCCTGCTAAAGAAGATCAAAAAACGGAAGTGAGAATGGCTTATAATGATCAAGCTATTTTTATTGCTGCTTATTTGCATGAAAAACCAGAAGATATATTAAAAGTATTCTCTCCAAGGGATGATTTTGGTCAAGCAGATTATTTTGGCGTTACTTTTAACCCTAATAACGATGCTCAAAATGATATTAAATTTTATGTAATGAGTTCTGGAACACAGGTAGATATTGTAGGAGGTTCTGGCGGACGAGATGGTGGTCCTGGACCACGAGGAGATAGAGGGTGGAATGCAGTTTGGGACAGTGCTGTTAAACAAGTGGATGATGGATGGGTTGTAGAAATGAAAATTCCGTATGCTGCACTTCGTTTTTCAAACCAAGAAGAACCAGTTTGGGGAATTCAATTTTATAGAAAATTTAGAAAAGAAGGACTTGATTATAGTTGGAGTCCTATAGATAGAACGATTGGAAATCAAGGGATTTATGATGGACTTCTTAAAGGTCTTAAAAATATTTCTCCTCCTACTCGTTTGATGTTTTACCCATTTACATCTTTCACAACCATTTCTCAAAAAAATAAGGAAACAGTTAGTAATATAGGTTTTGGGATGGATGTTAAATATGGACTTACAGAAAGTTTTACATTAGATGTAACATTAATTCCAGACTTTAGCCAAGCAGCTTTTGATAAAGTTGAATTAAATCTAGGTCCTTTTGAACAACGCTTTGATGAACAGCGACAATTTTTCAAGGAAGGTGTCAACTTATTTAGTAAAGGTGAACTATTTTATTCTAGAAGAATTGGAAATTCACCAGTTGAACGTTATGATGTTTATGATGAATTAATTGATGAGATTGATGAAGTTGAACAAGTCGTTGAAAATCCTAATAGTATAAAAATGCTTAATGCTATTAAGGTTTCAGGTAGAAATAAAAATGGCTTGGGAATTGGAGTGTTTAATGCTATTACAGAAAAGACTGTTGCTAGTATTAAAAACACAAAATACACGCTTGATAACAATGACGAAAAGATTGATTCCACCATAACCTATAGAGAACGTGTCACTGAACCTTTTGCAAATTACAGTATCATTGTTTTAGACCAACAATTCGGCCAAAATTCTTCGGTTAGCTTTATCAATACTAGTGTCTTAAGAGAAGGTCATTTTAGAGATGCAAATGCTTCTGCTCTATTGTTTAGCCTTACAGATAAAACAAATAATTATAATATTAGTGGTCAAGGAAAAATGAGCACACTGAATCTTGTAGGTGAAAATTCTACTGGTTTTGATGCTGGTTTTAAATTAGGTAAAGTTAGTGGTACTTATCAATATGGTTTTGAAGGAAAAATAAGAGATGACAAATACAATGTAAACGATTTAGGGTTTGCTACACGCAACAATTTCAAAAATATGGAAGCTAACTTCAGGTACCAAACGTTTGAGCCAAAAGGCTTTTTAAATAGTTTTAGTATTAGGTTACAAAGTGAACTCAATTGGAGGTATAGTAATAATGATTATACTGGAAATAAAGTTGAAATTAATGTCAATGCTAGGACAAAAAACTTGATGTGGATTGGTGGTAATATAGAAACTTCATTAGGAGAACAACGCGACTACTTTGAACCTAGAGACCAAGAAAACGACCGATTTTACACCTTTAAAAACTCAGTTAGTGGAAGAATGTATTTTTACACCAACAGTAATAAAGCA
>CALGIH010000236.1 GCA_937916035.1 uncultured Lacinutrix sp. | reverse complement strand
ATGCTGGAAAAACCATGGAAGAGCTGGAAGAAGAGTTTAAAATTAAACCAAAAGGCTTTGTGGAAAGGTTAGGTGATTATTTTTAAAACATATAATATAAAACCCTTGCTAAATCGATTAGTGAGGGTTTTATCTTTTAATCTTAAGCATACAGTTTTGTCAACGCTACTTTGTTGTTTTTACCAAAAGTGATTAGCATATGAATTGTTGGTGGAAAAGACCAACTATGGTAAAATTTCACAATCCAATATTCAGTAAAGTCATTTATTAATATTTAAGGTGTATTTTCAAATTTATTCGTAATTTGGTTTTTCAATACAACCACTATGAGTAAAGCACTATCTCCATTTACCAAAGCGCAATTATTACCACAAGAAGAAACTTTAGAGATCCTAAAGCAAAAAGGCGATTTGTTCATTGGTATTCCTAAAGAAACTGCCTTACAAGAAAAACGAGTTTGTTTAGCACCAGATGCTGTTTCTGCTCTAGTAAGCAATGGACATCGTGTAATGTTAGAATCTGGAGCTGGAAAAGGTGCCAATTTTAAAGACAAAGATTATAGCGAAGCTGGTGCTGAAATCACCAAAGACACTGCTAAAGTATTTTCATGTCCAATTATTCTAAAAGTTGAGCCACCTACGTTAGAAGAAATTAAACTAATTAATCCGCAAGCCATTTTAATTTCGGCATTACAGTTAAAAACACAAAGCAAATCTTACTTTCAAGCTTTAGCAGCCAAACGAGTTACTGCTTTGGCTTTTGAGTTTATTCGCGATGAAGATGGATCGTACCCTGCTATTCGTCAATTAAGTGAAATTGCTGGTAATGCTTCTATATTGATAGCTGCTGAGTTACTTTCAAATGTTAATAATGGTAATGGGCTCATGTTTGGCAATATTAGTGGAGTACCACCAACTGAAGTTGTTATTATCGGCGCCGGAACTGTGGGAGAATTTGCAGCACGTTCTGCAATTGGTATTGGCGCTAACGTTCGTGTTTTTGATAGCTCCATTACAAAACTCAGTAATTTACAAGCAAAGTTAGGACGTACGATTTACACCTCAACCATGCAGCCTAAAAATTTACTAAAAGCATTAAAACGTTGTGATGTTGCCATTGGCGCGGTACGAGGCAAAAATCGTTCACCTATTTTAGTCAGTGAGTCTATGATAGAAAGCATGAAACCAGGCTCTGTTATTATTGATGTAAGTATTGATATGGGAGGCTGTTTTGAAACTAGCGAAATAACAACACATAATCATCCAACTTTTGAAAAACATGGTGTGATTCACTATTGTGTGCCAAATATTCCCGCACGATACTCTAGAACTGCTTCTGTATCAATAAGTAACATCTTCACTCCTTACCTCTTAGAAATAGCTGAAAATGGCGGTTTAGAAAATGCGTTAAGATTTGATCGTGGTTTAAAAAATGGATTGTACTTTTACCATGGAATTTTGACAAACAAATCTGTAGCAAATTGGTTTGATTTAGACTATAGAGATGTAAACCTTTTGATTTTTTAGAAATAACAGATCAAATGAACATTGCTGAAATTTTAGGTTTACTCAAATGTATTCTATGCGAATAACAATTGAAATAAGAAAACAATAATTAACTACAAATGAAATTTATTCATAGACTTGGCTACTACTTAGGTGGTTTTTCAATAGGTTTAGTGTTTTTAGCTTTCTTTTTAAGCGGAAAACGTGCATCATGTGATTATGGTCCTGACGCTAGAGTTTTAAAAAATATAGGTTTAAAACAATTGCAATATTCAGATATAGTTGAAGAAATGATGGCTTTAAAAAAAATAGATTCAACAACAATTTATTTAGTGCTCAAACGAGGTGATGTGAACTTTTCCGAAAGCAATACCAAACTCGAAACGTGTAACCTTTATGTTATTGAAAAAACTGTTGAAAAAAAAGAGATTGCTATAACGGTTGAAAATTGTGATGAAATAGCGACTATACAAACTATTTCTATTCAGTAATTCCATTTAAATACTAGTTACTTACTATTTGAAAAGTGGATTCTATATCAAGTGTGGAATGACAACTGTATTTACATAATAACCGCTCGACCAAAATTTCCCTCCCCATAGTTTTCTTTTTACGTCTGGATGCAATCGAAAAATTTCTTTTGCTGTGATACTTTTTACCGAATTAATTATTCTTTTTGGAGAAATTATGGCAACACTTTGTATCAAAAAATGTACATGATTATCATCTAACCCAATCTCCAAAAAATGTATGTCATATCGCTTTTCAATTTCCAAACAAATCTCTTTGAATGCTTTAGAAACTTCCTTACTTAAAACTGTTCGCCTATATTTTATGGGGCAAACAAAATGATACAGCAACAAACTTTTATTATCGCTCTTATGAATATGTTCACTCATAATACCAAAAATACATATCTTTACGCTACACCCGACGCAGAGCGTCGGGGAATTCTATTG
>CALGIH010000235.1 GCA_937916035.1 uncultured Lacinutrix sp. | reverse complement strand
TGCTGAAAAAGTTTTAAAAACAGAAGAAGCTATTAATGCATTAACTAAAGAAGCAATTCAGAAAGTTGCAAATGAATTCTTAGATGGGAATTATTTTTTAGGTATTTTAATGCCTGAAGAAGACTAATAAACAATTTTTAGTGATTAAAAAAGCGACCAAATGGTCGCTTTTTTGTTTAACTATTGTTAACAACTTCAATTTCATAAACCCATAATAAATTGTATTTTTGAGTTTCCTTAAACCGAATCGATTAATGGGTAAAATCATAGCAATTGCTAACCAAAAAGGTGGTGTCGGAAAGACAACAACTTCAATAAACTTAGCAGCTTCTTTAGGTGTTCTTGAAAAAAAAGTACTTCTTATTGATGCTGATCCACAGGCTAATGCAACCTCTGGTTTAGGGATAGATGTAGAGCAAGTTGAGATCGGCACATATCAGCTATTAGAACACTCTTGTTCAGCTGAAGAATGCATCATTCCAACGTCTGCTCCTAACGTTGATATCATTCCTTCACATATAGATTTGGTTGCTATTGAAATAGAATTGGTTGATAAAGAGGCTCGTGAATCTATGCTTAAAAAAGCAATCACCCATTTAAAACCATCTTACGATTATATTATTATTGATTGTGCACCTTCCTTAGGATTGTTGACCTTGAATGCCTTAACTGCTGCTGACGCAGTCATTATCCCTATTCAATGTGAATATTTTGCACTAGAAGGTCTTGGGAAATTATTGAATACAATTAAAAGTGTTCAAAAAATACACAATCCAGAATTAGATATCGAAGGGCTTTTATTAACCATGTATGATTCTCGCTTACGTTTATCTAACCAAGTGGTTGAAGAAGTTCAGAAGCATTTTAATGATATGGTGTTTGAAACCATTATTCAACGCAATGTAAAATTAGGAGAAGCTCCTAGCTATGGTGAAAGTATTATTAATTATGATGTAAGTAGCAAAGGTGCGATGAATTATTTAAGTTTGGCAAAAGAAGTAATAACTAAAAATGCAGGCTAATGGCGAAGGCAACACGAAAACAAGCTTTAGGTAGAGGATTATCGGCACTATTAAATGATCCATCAAACGACATAAAATCTGTTCAAGATAAAAATGCCGACAAAGTTATAGGCAACATTGTTGAGCTTGATATTACTGCAATTGAAGTTAATCCCTTTCAGCCAAGAACAACTTTTAATGAAGAAGCACTTCGGGAATTGGCATCTTCAATTAAAGAGCTAGGTGTTATTCAGCCAATTACAGTTAGAAAACTAGATTTTAATAAATACCAATTAGTTTCTGGAGAGCGTCGTTTTAGAGCTTCAAAATTAATTGGACTTACAACCATACCATCATACATACGTATTGCAAATGACCAAGAGTCACTAGAAATGGCATTGGTTGAAAATATTCAACGTCAGGATTTAGATCCAATTGAAATTGCATTATCCTACCAACGTTTAATTGACGAAATCAATTTGACTCAAGAACAAATGAGTGAACGTGTTGGTAAAAAACGATCAACGATCGCTAACTATTTGCGTTTATTAAAACTGGACCCAATTATTCAAACAGGAATTCGTGATGGTTTTATTTCCATGGGACATGGTCGTGCTATCATTAATATTGATGATCAATCTGAACAATTGGATATTTACGAAAAAATACTTACTAATAAATTATCAGTTAGAGATACTGAGGAATTGGTTAGAAATTTCAAAGGAATAACTGAAACCACGAAGCCAGCAAAGGAAGAATTACCAAAATTTGTTAAAAAAGGCGTAAAGGAATTTTCAGAATACTTTGGTCACAAGATAGACGTTAAAGTCTCAAAGAATGGTAAAGGAAAAATTACAATTCCATTTCATTCAGAAGAAGATTTCAATCGTATTAAAAAATTGGTACAACGTGCAAAATAAATTCTATTTTCTACTATTCTTTGTTGGATTAATATCAACGAGTTCTTTTTCTCAAGAAGAAACCAAAGAAGAAGTAGGCATAATTGACAATAAAAACATTGTTGTACAAGATACTACAACGAGTAAACCAATAGATCCTTTAACACCAGCTAAAGCTGCATTTTATTCGGCTATTCTTCCTGGATTAGGTCAGGCATACAATAAAAAATACTGGAAAATCCCTATTGTTTATGCTGCAATAGGAACAGGAATCTATTTTTATTTAGATAACAACAAGGAATATAAGCGTTATCGTGATGCTTATAAAAGACGTGTAGCAGGATTTAAAGATGATGAGTTTTATGGAGAAAGTACAACTCCAATAATATCAAACGAAGGCCTTATTAGAGCTCAAAAAACACTAAGACGAAATAAAGAAGTTTCATTATTGGTAACCATAGGTATTTATGCTTTAAATATTATTGATGCCAATGTTGATGCACATTTGTTGCAATACAACATTGACGATAATCTTACATTGAAACCGCATTTTAACTTTAATGAACTTGATGCTACTACAAATTTAGGGTTAACTTTAGGATTTAAATTTTAAGCGTGAATATTGCACTACTTGGTTACGGGAAAATGGGAAAAACTATTGAAAAAATAGCAGTATCTCGAGGCCATAACATTGTGCTTAAAATTGACAAGCACGTTACAGATTATGATATCACTCAAGCCGATGTTGCTATCGAGTTTAGTGTTCCTAGTGCTGCTGTAGGCAATCTTTCAAAAGCTTTAAACAACGACGTTCCTGTGGTTTCAGGCACAACTGGTTGGCTTAATGACTATGACGATATCATTAGGCTTTGCAAAGATCGCGATGGCTCTTTTATATATGCCTCCAATTTTAGTATCGGAGTTAATGTGTTTTTTGAATTGAATAAGCAGTTAGCAAAAATGATGTCTAATCTTGATAAGTATAAAGTTAGCTTGCAAGAAATTCATCACACGCATAAATTAGATGCACCTAGCGGAACTGCTATAACGCTTGCTGAAGGTATTATTGATAATTCCCATTATACAAACTGGAGTTTAGAAAACAGTCATTCTGAAACGATTAAAATTGAAGCAAAACGCATTGAAGATGTTCCTGGAACGCATTCAATTATTTACAATTCTAGTGTAGATAGTATTGAAATTAAGCACACAGCAAAGAACAGAGAAGGATTTGCTCTAGGTGCTGTAATTGCTGCCGAATGGATCATTGGTAAAACAGGAATTTTCACAATGAAGGATGTGTTAAATATTGGTTAATGCCTTTTATTTGTGTAACGAACTTGATAATAATTTAACAAACTAACAAAATAGTAACGTTATGAGTTGGACAGAATGGTTAATCGTT
>CALGIH010000234.1 GCA_937916035.1 uncultured Lacinutrix sp. | reverse complement strand
ATAAGTGCTCAGGACGTAATCTCACAATCTTTAACTCAATTATTAAACTTAATGAACAACGAACAAATTATAAAAGACAATCTCGATTACACCTTATTCTCTTGGGCAAAACAAGGTGGCTTAAATCCAATTAATGCTTCTCATGCAAAAGGGTCGTATATATATGATCGAGATGGAAAAAAATATCTAGATTTTTCATCACAGCTCATGAATGTCAATATAGGACATGGTAACCAACGTATTACAGATGCGGTAGCTAAGCAAATGAAAGAATTGAGTTATGTGTACCCAGGAATGGCAACAGATATTCGTGGAAAATTGGGAAAAAAACTAGCCGAAATCACACCAGGAAACCTTAACAAAACATTCTTCACACTTGGAGGAGCAGAAGCTATAGAAAATGCTATTAAACTGGCGCGAATGTATACAGGACGGCATAAAATAATTGCACAATATAGGGCATATCATGGTGCAACTTACGGAGCAATTTCTGCAGGAGGAGATCCAAGACGGTTTCAAGTAGATAGTCAAGCCATGCCAAATGTTGTCCATGTCGAAAATCCTTATGCATATCGTTGTCCTTGGAATTCAGCTTCAATCGAAGAATGTGGTGAGCGCGCTTTTGCACATTTAGAACGCGTCATAAAATTCGAAAACCCAGAAGGTATTGCAGCTATTTTACTAGAAGGTGAATCAGGATCTTCAGGGTGTATAAAATATCCGCCAATGTATTTAAAGAAAGTGCGAGAAATTTGCGATAGATATGGTATTTTGTTTATTGATGATGAAACGATGAGTGGTTTTGGGAGAACTGGTAAAATGTTTGGAATTGACCATCATGAAGTTACGCCAGATATTATGGTCATGGCAAAAGGCTTGACTTCCGGATATTTACCATTGGGAGCTATGACAGTTACAGATACAATAGCAAATCACTTTAATGACAATCCCTTGATAATTGGGCTTACATATTCGGCACATCCAGTATCTTGTGCTGCTGCATTAGAAAATTTAAAGATTATAGAAGAAGAAAATTTAGTAGAAAGAGCTGCTAAAATGGGTGCGTATATTGAAGCTGAAGTTGAAAAAATGAAAGCAAAGCATCCTTCTATTGGCGATTTTAGAAATACAGGATTATTAGGTTGTATCGAACTCGTTAAAAACCGAAAAACTAAAGAACCAATCACTCCTTGGAATGCTAAGCCTAGTGAAATGGAAGTTACCAATAAAATGGCAGCAAAAATCAGAGAACTAGGCATGTTTACGTTTGTAAGATGGAACTATATTTTTATTGCACCTCCTCTAAATGTTAGCAAAGAAGAAGTTGATGAAGGTCTACAAATAATCTCACAAGCCATTTCAATCGCTGACCAATATTGCAACTAAGCCTATGAGTAAGGATATCGTAGAATTACAAGAAGACGTTTCCAATTCACCCTTATATAGTGAAGATTTAGCTCCTGTTTCTAAAGAAAATAGGACCTGGAGCAAATGGCATTTAGCAGCTATTTGGGTTGGAATGGCGGTTTGTATTCCTACTTACCTTTTAGCATCGTACATGATTAAATCTGGTTTAAACTGGTACGAAGCGCTTATAATTATTGCCTTAGCTAATTTAATTATTACAATTCCAATGGTGCTTAATGGACATGCTGGTGTAAAATATGGCATTCCGTTTCCTATTATTGGTCGAGCGGCTTTTGGAACCAAAGGTGTGCATCTGGCTTCGCTAACAAGAGGCATCATTGCCTGTGGATGGTTTGGTGTACAAACCTGGATTGGTGGCTTAGCCATTTACGCGATTTTTAATGCTATTACAGGTTCTACTGGAGAATTAGGATTGTCTATTGGTAAGTTTATTGGCTTCGGAATATTTTGGATCATCAATATGTATTTTATCTGGAAAGGAACTGAAAGTATCAAATGGCTTGAGACCTATTCTGCTCCAATTCTTGTTATTATTGGGATTGCCTTAATTTATTGGAGTTACGCTAAAGCGGATGGGTTTTTAGTGGTTCTCATTCAAAGTGTTCAACTTGAAAAAACGTCAGCAACAATAACTCAAACAGACGACAAATTCTATTTGAATTTAAACGCCTTACAAGATAAAGAAGGCAACCTAAAAGTTTCAGAATATAATATTGTTTCAAATGACAATTCTACTTGGGAAGTTTTTACAAACAGCCCAATTTTAATTACCAACTCTGAAAACGTCATAGTACAATTCAGAAACACCGAAGATGATATTGAAGTCTTATCAAGTGTGGTAACAGCAAATGTTGTAAATCCGGAGGGGAATTCAGATAGTAAACTATGGCAATATCTATTATGGCTTACAGCAATGGTTGGTTTTTGGGCAACAATGTCTATTAGTATTGCAGATATTACTCGATATGCCTCCACTCAAAAAGATCAGATTGCTGGACAATTTATTGGTTTGCCAGCGACCATGATGCTATATTCCTTTGTCGGAATTTTTGTAACCTGCGCAGCAATCATTAACTTTAAAGATATATTAATCGCAGATGATGCACCTTGGGATCCAGTATCATTAATTGCTAAATTTAAAAACCCAGTTGTAGTTATCGTAGCTCAGGTTTTTATGATAATAGCAACATTAAGCACAAATATTGCGGCTAATGTGATTGCACCTTCAAATGCATTTTCAAACTTGTGGCCAAAGAAAATAAGCTTTAAAGCAGGAGGAACTATTACAGGGATTATTGGAATTTTAATAGCACCTTGGTGGTTGTTAAACGAAATTTCTGGATTTCTAATTTTTGTTAGTGGATTATTAGGTCCAGTATTAGGGATTTTAATAGCTGATTACTTTTTAATTAGAAAGAAAAGACTAGAGCTCGCTGAATTATATAAAGAAGATGGTATTTATTCCTATAATAAAACAGGATTTAATAAAGCTGCTATGATTGCACTTTTTGTGGG
>CALGIH010000233.1 GCA_937916035.1 uncultured Lacinutrix sp. | reverse complement strand
TTAACATTCTACCAACCAAAATCCCTGAAATACAAGTTGATATTGCTGGTAAAGAACTCATTAAGCCTTCAGGATCATAATCATTTTTCCACATATGTTCTCCAATAATATGTAAATCGATATACATTGCCCAATTGTTTGGAGCTCTATCAAATGTTGGTAAATTTCCATCAGGTAACGTAGCAAACCCAAGCAATATAAAATAGCCTATCAATATACTTATGGTAATACCTAATAACACCTTCCAATTAAAATTTAAATAAAAAATTGCAGAAACTAAAAACACCAATCCTATTCTTTGTAATACTCCAGGAATCCTAACAACTTCTAAATCTCTAAAAAAAGGAACATAAGGTAGAAACCAAGCTAGAAAAAATCCTAAACCAAATAGTTTTAAACTTCTAATTACAATCTTCTTGTAAACAGATTTGGTTGCTGATTTATTCCGATACGTTAAATGAATAGAAATCCCGACAATAAATAAAAAGAAAGGAAAAATAAGGTCTGTTGGTGTAAGTCCATGCCATTCAGCATGAAGTAAAGGCGCATATACATGACTCCAACTTCCTGGATTATTTACAAGAATCATAGCTACAATAGTTAATCCTCTAAATAAATCAACGGATTCTATGCGCTTAGAAGGTAACACCTCACTATAGAATATTAGCCTTAATTTTTTTCCAAAGTTTCAACAAAATGATTCCAGTAACAAGAGCAACTCCTAGAAGCATAAATACATCAGTATAATTGCCATAGATAAGGTTTCCTGTAGCAAACATGATACTATAAATAAATGCACAACCAACAAACATAGCAATAATTCCAGATGGCACGCTCCAGCCTTCATTAGTCTTAACAATTTCTATATTTTCTTCTTTAGCTTCATTGACTACTTTATTCCATCCTGGACCACCAGGCTGTATTTTTATATAAAACTTTTGAAGAACCGTTTTACTTTCTGCTTGTGTTGCATAAGTAACAACAACCCAAACTACAGTAGTCACTAAAACAATCATAGGGAATTTTGCGTATGAAGCCATTAAGCCATCATCACCAAAAAAGTAACCACCCAAAGGCGTAAATGCTAACAGTATTGAGACAATTCCAGAAACTAACATTGCCGAAATTTCACTCCATGCATTAATGCGCCACCAAAACCATCTCAAGATAAAGATAAGTCCAGTTCCTGCACCAAACATTAAAATAATATCAAAAAGTTGAAGTGCGTTGGTAAGTACCAAAGCAAATAAGGCACTGCAAACCATCAAAATCACAGTTGATAAACGGCCAACTCTTACCAATTGTTTATCTGTTGCGTTTTTATTAATCTGTTGTTTATAAAAGTCATTAACAATATATGATGCTCCCCAATTTAAGTGTGTAGAAATGGTACTCATATATGCCGCAACCAAAGATGCTAAAACCAATCCGAGTAATCCACTTGGAAGTTTCGTAAGCATCGCTGAATACGCTAAATCATGACCTAATTTATCTTGAGTCACATTTGGGAATGCCTCTTGTATGCTTGCCAAATCTGGAAACACTACTAATGATGCTAAGGCCACAATAATCCAAGGCCAAGGACGTAAAGCATAGTGCATAATATTAAAAAAGAAGGTTGCTCCAATGGCATGATTTTCATCTTTTGCAGCCAACATACGCTGTGCAATATAACCGCCTCCTCCAGGTTCGGATCCTGGATACCATGAACTCCACCATTGTACAGTTAACGGAATGATAAACAGTGTGATTAAAGCTTCTTTGTCCGTGAAATCTGGTAAAATATTTAATTTATCTGCTACGTTTTCATGCTGTAAAAGCGCTTCCAAACCTCCTATTTCCGGCAATCCAACTAAATAATATGCAGCTCCTAAAGCTCCAGCCATTGCTGTAAAAAATAAAATAAAATCTGTATAAACAACTCCTTTAAAGCCTCCTAAGGCACTAAATATAACTGTAATAACTCCTGCATAAACCACAGTTTCCCAAGGTTGCAAACCAAGCATAACACTTCCTATCTTAATCGCTGCAAGCGTTACTCCTGCCATGGCTAGAATATTGAAAATAATGCCGAGATAAACTGCTCTAAAACTTCTTAAAAAACGAGCTGGAGCGCCTCCATAACGTAATTCATAAAACTCAATGTCTGTATTTACATTAGATTTTCTCCAGAGTTTTGCATATACAAAAACGGTTAGCAATCCAGTAATTAAAAAAGCCCACCACACCCAATTTCCAGAAACACCTTTGGTTCTTACAATATCTGTCACTAAGTTTGGTGTATCTGTAGAAAAGGTTGTAGCAACCATTGAAACACCAAGTAACCACCAAGGCATACTTCTTCCTGATAGAAAATACTCAGCAGAACTTTTTCCTGATTGTTTTGAAACGTAAATACCTATAAAAAGAGTGACTGCAAAAAAGAAGACAATAAGAGCAATGTCAAACGTGGATAAATGAACCATGTATAAAAAATTAGTTAGTTATTTTTATATCCCAACTTAAAATTTCCCAATCTTGATTGTTAGAACGATATGAATATAGTACTTTAAATCCAATTGCATAATGTGCATTCAATGATCTTATATTTTTCTTGTCAACTTCTGTTATTATTGTGTCATACTCTGAGTATAATTCAGATTTCATATGCTCATACAATCCTCTGAAAACACCTTGTTTTCTAAAGTTTTTATCTACACAAACTTGTCCCATAACAATATATGAGGCATCCTTACCTACTAGATTATCAATTTGTTGAAACATAGGTTGGAGTACTTCTATATCATTTTTAAATGCTTTAACCATAGATAAGGCATAACCAACAACTTTATCATCATATTTTGCAATAGTATGAGCGCATAAATCATTCATTAATTTTAAAATTTTAAAATTATGGTTCACTGTTACAAAGCCTTCTTCTTGTTTTTCGTTTTCTGAAATTGCTGACGGAATATTAAGGTGCTGTAGTTGAAGAATCTGTTTTAATTCCTCGTTTGAAGTTACTCTTGTATAAATTATTGATGACATTTATATATAACTCTCTAACCCTTTAATAGATTTCAATTCTACTTTTAAACCTTGAAACATTGTTATTATGCTGCTTAATTTCAATTCATCTTTATCATATTCTTGTGTATTAATGCAGCACGTAAACTCCCAGAGTTCTAATATGTTTTCTATAGAAACTTTATAAGAAAGATACGCCTTATTATCGGAACATAACTCAAGGCAACTTTCCTCCTTTATTTTAGAATAAACGCGTTTATAAACTAAACCGTCATCTTTAGTTAAAACAATGTATGTTCTACCATCTCTAACATCTTTAATATCTTCCATAAACTTTGCTACAATAAAAGAACCATCTTTTACAGGAAGCATAGAATCACCACTTATTGGGAAAGCACGATGTGTTCCTGTTGGCAAAAAGGGTAACTTTATTTTCTGGAGTTGCTCAATATATTCTGGGTCATCATATCCAGATAAGTAGCCTGCTGATGCTTTTGCAGGAATAACCTCAATTAAATCTTCATTATTTTCATTTACAGTTACTGGAAACAGAACTCGCTTATTGCCTACTTCAATAAATGAGGTGTCTTTTGCTAGTCTGAGATCCTTTTTCACTAGAATATCAATGGGAATATCAAAATAATCAGACAAGTCTATCAACCTGTCAATTGGAGGTTCAGATCGCCCTTCTTCATAGGATCCAACGATAGAACGTGACCAACCTAATTCATCTGCAAAACGCTCTTGCGATAGCTTTTTTAATGTTCGTAAGTGTTTAATATTCGCTTGAATATGTTTCATGATTTTTTTAACATTATTTACTACAAATATAAGCAATCAAAACTACATATTGTAGCTTAATTTTGTTGAACCAAATTATGTATCTCAATTCACACACATATTTCAGTTTACGCTATGGCACTATTAAGCCAGAACAATTGCTTGCTATTGCTTCAGAAAATGGCTTGCAAACATTAGCCTTAACAGATATTAATAACACATCTGCTTGTTTAGATTTTGTTCGTCTTTCTCCTAAATATAAAATAAAACCTGTGCTTGGTGTCGACTTTAGAAATTGTGCACAACAACAATTTATATTACTCGCAAAAAACAATAATGGTTTTTACAATATTAACTCTTATCTGTCCTCTTTTTTATATAATTCAGAATTAGAAATTCCAGAACAAGCTCCAGAACTTGATGATACATTTGTAATATATCCTTATCAACATAACAAAAATTATGACTTAAAAAGTCATGAATTCCTTGGAATAAAACCACAAGACCTCAACAAACTTAAATTTTCTAAATGGAACACTCTAAGACGTAAATTAGTTGTTTTACAAACGGTTTCGTTTCAAAACAAAAAAGGTTTTAATACACACAGATTATTACGTGCCATTGATAATAACACACTTTTAAGCAAGCTCCAAAAAAGTGAACAAGGTCAAGAAACAGATAAGATGCTTCCTTATGAAGAACTTGAAACTATTTACAAAGAATTTCCTGAGCTTATAGAAAATACGACATCACTTTTAAATGATTGTACTATTGAGTTTGATTTCTCTCAAAGCACACCTAACAATCAAAAATCATACACTAATAACGAATTACTAGATTATAAACTACTAGAAAAACTCACGTATCAAGGCTTGCATTATCGCTATAAAAAACCTGGAGAACGTATTTTTAAGCGCATTGAAAAAGAGCTAACTATTGTCAAAGAAAAAGGCTTTGTGTCCTATTTTCTCATCAACTGGAAAATTTTAAAATATGCTCGTAGCAAAGGTTATTTTTATGTTGGTCGTGGTAGTGGAGCCAATAGTATTGTTGCTTATTTATTGCGTATTACTGATGTAGATCCTGTAGAACTAGATTTATATTTTGAGCGCTTCATTAATTTGTATCGAAAAAATCCGCCAGATTTTGATCTTGATTTTTCTTGGACAGATCGTAATGACATCACTCAGTTCATTTTTAAACGCTTCAAAAACACAGCACTTATTACAGTTTACAATACCTTTAAATTTAGAGCTTCTATTCGTGAATTAGGAAAAGTTTTTGGTTTGCCTAAATCTGAAATGGATGTGCTTGCTAGAGGAAAATATAACATCAACCAACTTGATACATTATCGCAATTGGTTATTAAGTATAGTGGTTATATCAATGGGTTTCCTAATTATTTAGGTATTCACGCAGGAGGTATTATTATTTCAGAAAAACCTATTCATTACTATGGAGCAACCTTTATGCCTCCAAAAGGGTTTGCCACAACACAATTTGATATGGTTGTAGCTGAAGATATAGGCCTTTATAAATTCGACATTTTAAGCCAACGTGGATTAGGAAAAATTAAAGATGCTGTAGAAATTGTAAAATATAATCATCCCAAAAAAAAGACTATTGATATTCATGATATAAAACGTTTTAAGCAAGATGTAAAAATTAAAAACCTATTACGTCACGCTAAAGCTATTGGTTGTTTTTATGTAGAATCTCCAGCTATGCGTATGTTGCTTAAAAAACTACAAGTTGATAATTATTTAGGCTTAGTTGCAGCAAGTTCTGTAATTCGTCCTGGTGTTGCAAAATCTGGAATGATGCGACAATATATTATGCGCTATCGTCATCCTGAGCGTAGAAAAGATGCGCATCCTGTATTACTTAATATCATGCCAGAAACCTATGGCGTAATGGTATATCAAGAAGACGTTATTAAGGTTGCGCACCATTTTGGAGGCTTAACATTAGGTGAAGCTGATATGTTACGTCGTGGTATGTCTGGTAAATTTCGTTCACGTGAAGAATTTTTAAAAGTGAAGCAACAGTTTTTTGACAACTGTAAGAACGATGGTAAACCCGATGATCTCGTAACAGATATTTGGCGTCAAATTGAAAGTTTTGCAGGTTACGCTTTTGCCAAAGGACATTCAGCTTCTTATGCCGTTGAAAGCTACCAAAGCCTCTTTTTAAAAGCATATTACCCTTTGGAATACATGGTAGCAACCATCAATAATTTTGGAGGCTTTTACAGAACTGAGCTCTATGTTCACGAAGCCAGAATGCATGATGGTATTATTGAAGCACCTTGTATTAACAAAAGCTACAGCCAAACCATTATAGAAGGAAAAACTATTTATTTAGGCTTCATGTTTTTACATGCCTTTGAGAACAAGATAGTTAAGCGTTTACTTAAAGAACGAGAGCAAAATGGATTGTTTCAAAATCTGGATGAGTTTATTGAGCGTGTGCCTATTTCAATTGAACAAATAGCCATTCTTATTAAAATAAATGCGTTTCGATTTACAGGTATTAATAAGCGAGAACTCCTTTGGGAAGCGCATTTAAAAATTAGCAAAACAGTTATTAAACAGCATATTGTGACACTTTTTAAAACTGAAAAAATCAACTATAAAACACCAAAACTTACAAGCACAGATTTAGAAAATGCTTTTGATGAAATAGAACTCTTAGGCTTTCCTTTATGTAATCCATTTGATTTATTAGAAAAACAAGTCGAAAATACGATGCGTGCCAACCATCTTCTACTTTTTAAAAACAAATCCATTACTATCGAAGGCTACTTGGTTACTACTAAAAATACGGCAACATCAAATGGAAAGCATATGTATTTCGGGACTTTTTTAGATCGTGATGGTCATTTTATTGATACGGTTCATTTTCCACCTTCGGCTAGACAATTTCCTTTTAGAGGAAACGGAATTTATACCATTACAGGAAAAGTTTTAGAAGATTTTGACTGTGTAAATATTGAAGTCTCAAGTATTGAACGTCAGGCAATTATTGAAGATCCTCGTTACGCAGTAAATTCTTCAAACCCAACATTCCAAAATAAAAAAAGTTTTAAAGATCATAAGTTAGTATGAACCACAATCGTTCTATAGTGCATATGGATTTAGATACTTTTTTTGTGTCCTGCGAACGCTTACTCGATAGTAGGCTTATTGGCAAACCTGTTCTTATTGGTGGCACAAGTGATCGTGGTGTTGTGGCTTCTTGTAGTTATGAGGCGCGTAAATTTGGTATCCATTCAGCAATGCCAATGCGTATGGCAAAAATGCTGTGTCCTGAAGCTATTATATTAAGAGGGAACTCTGGAGTTTACACCAATTTCTCAAAGGATGTTACTGATGTTATTAAAGAAAGTGTACCCCTTTATGAAAAAACATCTATTGATGAGTTTTACATAGACCTTACAGGAATGGATAAGTTTTTTGGTTGTCACAAGCTGGCTTCAGAGTTAAGACAACGCATTATTAAAGAAACTGGATTACCTATTTCTTTTGGCTTATCTATAAACAAAACGGTTTCTAAAATAGCGACAGGAGAAGCCAAGCCTAATAATGAAATACGCATTGTTTCAGGAACTGAAAAACTCTTTTTAGCACCACTTTCAGTAAAGAAAATTCCAATGGTTGGTAATGTAACCTATAAAGCCTTATGCGATTTAGGGGTAAAGCGCATAAAAACTGTGCAAGAAATGCCAATGGAGCTCATGCATAAAGTACTTGGTAAGAACGGCTTGGTTATTTGGAAAAAGGCCAATGGGATTGATAATAGTCCTGTAGTACAATACCATGAACGCAAATCTATATCTACAGAACGAACCTTTAATAAAGACACCACTGATGTTGCTAAACTAAAAAGCATCATTATTGCTATGGCTGAAAATTTAGCGTATCAATTACGTCGTGGTAATAAATTAACCGCCTGTGTAACTTTTAAAATTAGGTATTCCGATTTTCAAACCTATACACAACAGCAACGTATTCCCTATAGTGCTATGGATCATAACATTATTCCTGTAGTTTTAGATTTATACAGGAAACTCTATAACCGAAGACTACTTGTTCGCTTAATAGGAGTAAAATTTAGTCATTTGGTAGAAGGTGGACACCAAATAAATTTATTTGAAGATGAAGAAAAACTACTACACCTTAGCCAAGCTATTGATAAAATGCGTGAGCGTTATGGAGACAGGGCTGTTGTAGCAGCTGCTGGTATGGAAGCCAAAAGCATTAGCAGATGGAACCCATTTAATGGCGAACCGCCTCCTTTATTAGCAAATAGAAGGCAATAAATACTCTCTTTATTACATTAGACCTATGTGTTACTCAACAGCGTTAAGAAAAAAAAGAGAAGCAATTGAGAGAAAATTGTTAAGCCAAATTCCTGCAACGTTTCCAGAGAAAACATATCATCAACGATCTCTTCTGATGGCATAGTGCGATGGCTGAATAATTTTTTGGTGTAGAAAATTTTGTGACTCAGACGCCATCAGACCTTGAATATAAACCAATATTTAGCGTCGTGGCAGAATGGAGAAACAAAGAAATACTTTTTCAAGATCATTTAGATAATGCAGTTATGGATGCTTTGATTGGCAGAGCTAATAATGGTGAACCACTTGATTATAATATATGGACCTTACCCTTAAGGATTATAAAAGGCTATTCTTTAGTTTTGAACACAAAGGGAAAGAAGAAATCGTTCCGAATGGTATAAGCGCAACTATGACATTAAAAAATAATGCCTTGTAGACAACAGATTTCAAAATTGTAAATTATTAACAGCATCTAAAGTCGAAACGTTTAAAGAAAAACAACGACTATTTACCTCCATATTGGCAATTAATTAAAATGGCCGAAGAGTACTCGGCTAATTAAAAAAACATAGCTCACTAGTGTTAATTTGGTTAGATAAAGTTATGCCTAGCTTTGCATTGCTATTAATCAATTTTTGTAAGGAAATTTTAAAGAGGCTGTTGTTTTTGCAACAGTCTTTTTATTTGCCTAACAAGGAGTCTCAAATTGGCCCTTTAACTTTTTCCCAACTTAGCTGATCTAAGCATTACAAAAGATGTATAAAGAATTACCACTATAACTACCCAACGAAGTGTGTCCAGAGGTAATGATTTTACCAAAAAAGCAG
>CALGIH010000232.1 GCA_937916035.1 uncultured Lacinutrix sp. | reverse complement strand
ACCATAATGTTTTGGTAAGTTTAATGCATGTAAATAATGAAATCGGCAACTTACTAGATATAAAACGTGTTGCTGATTTATGTAAAACTCATAAAGCTTTATTTCATAGTGACACCGTACAATCTGTTGGGCATTATCCTTTAGATTTAAATGAGATTCAAATTGACTTTTTGGCTGCAAGTTCTCATAAATTTCATGGTCCAAAAGGTGTTGGATTTTGTTTTATAAGAAAAAACTCAGGGTTGCAACCTTTAATTTTTGGAGGTGAGCAGGAGCGAGGCTATAGGGCAGGAACTGAAAGTGTTCATAATATTGCTGGTTTGGCTGAGGCTTTAAAATTAGCATATGTTAATTTAGAAACTGAAAGTGCTTACGTAGAAGGAATCAAATCCTATTTTATTAATTCATTAAAAGCTAAAATCCCTAATGTTTCTTTCAATGGAAATTCTGGTGATTTAGAAAAAAGCACATACACGTCTGTAAATGTGTGTTTCCCAGTTGCACCGGAAAAAGGTGCTATGTTTTTGTTTCAATTGGATTTAAAAGGCATTGCTTGCTCTAAAGGAAGTGCTTGCCAAAGCGGAAGCTCACAAAACTCGCATGTGTTGTCTGAGATTTTAAGCAAGGAAGATTTGCTAAAACCATCCATAAGGTTCTCTTTCAGCATTTATAATACAAAAGATGAGGTTGATTATGTAGTTAATTCACTTAAAGAATTAGTTGCTAATTAGAAACGCATTCCAACCCTTACATTAAAAACTCTTGGTGTTAAGTAATTTGGAATAGAATACTGACGTTTGCTGTAAACATCTCTTACCCAAGTATTGGTAATTGAGTTCTGTACATCAAACATATTGAAAATTTCAATCCCGAGACTCAGTTCTTTAAACTTACTTTTCCAACCATTTTTTGCTGGTTTATTAGCATCGACTAACACGTAAGAAATTCCTAGATCTGCTCGTTTGTAATCAGGCAATCTATTTTGGTACTCATAGGGATCCGCATAACTTGGTGATCCACCAGGAAGTCCAGTATTGTAAACTAAATTCAAGTACATTTTTAAGGCTGGAATATTAGGTACGTAATCCTGAAATAGGATACCAAACTTTAAACGTTGATCAGTTGGCCTTGAAATATAACCTCTTTTATCAATATTTTCTTCAGTTTTAAGATAACCAAAGCTAAACCATGACTCTGTTCCAGGAACAAACTCTCCATTAAGCCTTAAATCTAATCCGTAAGCATATGCTTTTGCATTATTATTAGCTTGGTAACGAATACGAACATTTTCAACAGTGTATGGATTAATGTCAGACATACTCTTGTAATAAGCTTCTGAAACCAATTTAAACGGTCTGTCCCAGATGTTTAAGCTATATTCATTAGCTAATACAATATGAAATGACTGCTGCGCTTTAACATTGCTATTTACACTACCATCACTTCCGCGTAATTCTCTGTAAAAAGGTGGTTGATAATACAATCCTCCACTTAATCTAAACAGCATGTCTTTTTCCCAATCTGGTTTTATGGCGAATTGTGCACGAGGACTAAACACTGTTTGACTTGTCTTTTCAATGTCATCTCCAATAACAGACCAGCTATGAACCCTAACTCCAGCATTAAAAAACACATCATTGTTTCCTAGTTCTGTGCGTTTGCTCCATTGGGCATAGGCTTGGAGTCTATCAATTTGAGTACTGTTGGTTGCTCTAATATTTTGAAATGGCACCAAAGGACCTTGAGACGCTTCATAAGGTTGATCGTTAAATGCATCAATATTTGGAGGATTGATAGAGAAGCCTGCAGAATCTATAACTTCCCACTCCACAATACGATCCATAATATCTTCATGCGTATATTTTACTGACCATTTTATGCTACTGTCACCTTCTAGTCTAAAGTCACCTTTATGCTCCACATTAAAAATCAAGGCATCCAAATCGTTTCTAGCATGATTAAGTTGACCACCAATACCTTCAGAAAATTCAACTTCGCCTAAATCTTCATCTCCAATATTACTATTTACTTCACCTAATCTATATTGAGCAAGAATATCAAAATACTCCTCTTCAGTAGTGTGATAAGCCGAAGTGATAAGCTTTAAAGTAAGATCATCGTTTGCAAAGTACGTGCCTTTAAATGCGCCAAAATACGTTTGGTATTG
>CALGIH010000231.1 GCA_937916035.1 uncultured Lacinutrix sp. | reverse complement strand
AATTACATTAAATACTATAAAAGGATTGCCAACTACACCATTTGTAAATGATGTTAGAGCGGATCTATATGATGCTAATATTGTATACGCTGCTTTAGATAATCACAAATATGGTGACTATAAGCCATATATAATTAAAAGTAGTGATAAAGGAAGAACTTGGAATTTAATCAATGGTGATTTACCAAACAAATTATTAATCTGGAGATTGGTACAGGATCATGTTAAGAAAGATTTATTTTTTGCTGCTACAGAATTTGGAGTATACTTTACAAATAATGGAGGAGAAAATTGGATTGAATTAGAAGGAGGAATGCCAACAATACCTATTCGTGATATAACTATACAAAGACGAGAAAACGATTTGGTTGCTGGATCTTTCGGTCGTGGAATATTTATTTTAGATGATATAACACCGATTAGAAATTTCAATAATAACATAGCAACTACTGAGGCAACTTTATTTCCGGTAAAAGAGGTGAAATGGTATGGGCAGTCAAGTAGAGTTGGTAGCCAAGGAGATGCAGAGTGGATTGCAAAAAACCCTCCATTTGGTGCTAACTTCACTTATTTTATGGCAGACAATATCAAATCGAAAAAAGACATAAGAAAAGAAAAGGAAAAAAAAGGGAATGTAAAATTCCCTGGATGGGATGCTCTTGAGGAAGAAAGTAGACAAGATGGACCTTCCGTTTTGCTAATTATAAAAGATTAGAATGGAAAAGTAATTAACACTGTTAACGGTACAAACAAAAAAGGCTTTAATCGCGTTAACTGGAGTTTAACCTATCCCAACAAAAGTGGAGAACGATTACAAGTACCAAGAGGTCGTGGTGGTTTTAGGGAAGGAGGAGTCATGGCTACACCTGGAAATTACACAGTTACTTTAGTGAAGCGTGTTGATGGTGAAAATACAGTATTGCAAGGACCAGACTCATTCAGAGTAGAGCCATTGTTTGACGGATCTTTACCTAGAAAATCGTTCAAAGAAATGGATGCGTTTAGAGATGCTGCTTTTGCTTTCCAGCAAGATTTAACTGCTACCAATATTGCTTTATCAAGAAGTCAACAAACCGTTGATGCTATGTTAAGAGCATTCGATAAAGCAACGTCTCCATCTGATGATTTGCTTAAGCGATTAAATGACACCAAAATTGCTTTATTGGATATTGATAAAGAGCTTAATGGTGACGCTATAAAAGGAGAAATAGGGGAACGGTCAAATCCAACAGCAAGTGATGGAAATTCATTAGCTCGGAATGCCTTAGGTAATACATATGGCCCAACAGATGAGCATAACGGTCTATTGAGTCGTGTTCAAAGTCAGCTTAAGAAATTAAAAGCTAAGCTGTTACCTATTGTAAACTCAACACTTCCAGTACTTGAGTCTGATTTGAAGAAAACAGGAGCACCTTGGATAGAAGGACAAGGTTTAATTGATAATTAATAATATAATTATTAAACATAAAAAAAGCCTGAACTAAATGTTCAGGCTTTTTTATTATGTTTTTATAGAATTAAGAAATCACGCCTTTTGCTTTCTGACCTTTAGAATACCAAACTAAGAAAGCACAAAATACAATCACTATAATTGGCATTAAATAAGGCATTGAGTCACTAAAAACTTCAATTGCATCTGTACCAAATAACCAATATAACTGATTTATAGTAGCGGTTACAAATGAAATTAAAAATAAAGAAACCGCTAATTTCTTTCTCATTAATAGTATAAAAGGTCCTATTAATCCTGAAAATACGGCAATTGCAAATAAAACAGTATTCCAACTAGGCATGCTTTTCATTAATGCCAATTGTGCTTCATTTAAGATAGATGTATAAGCTTCTGTTTGATAGGCTTGTATCACATAGTTATAAACTCCCATGACATTCCATAGAAGAGCAATGATTCCGATAATCCAGAAACCAATTCCTGGTTTGTTTGTGTTTGACATAATATTTAGTTTTAGTTAGTAAAGTTATTATGAAAGTAATCCATTTGTCTTTTGAGCTTTGGAGTACCACATTAAGAAAAAACATATTATAATTATTACAATTGGTCCAATTACGCTTGTAATAGTTAAAGTAATATAATCTTGCAAAAAGAAATTATAAATTTGTTGACCAAGAACACCAATTAATGACAGCGTAAATAACAAAAATGCTATCTTTTTACGCAATAATAATGCGATACTTCCTAATAAGCCACCAAAAACTCCAATAGCAAAAGAAGCTGTTGCCCAAGCTGGATAATTATTATAATAATCTTGTTCTCCTTGTGATAATAATTCTAAAGCTTCTTCAGGCATATATGCTTGTGCCAAATAGGCTCCAACTCCTAGAATATTCCATAGTATAGCCACAATTCCTATGACCCAAAAAAGTGTGTTTGGTTTGTTCGTGTTCTACATTGTAATTAGGTTTTAGTTAGTTTGATTTAATTATACAATTTAATCACAAAGTTACTGAAATGCAAATATTGTATTTTTCTAGTTTCCCATTTACTAATTAAATAAGTGTATTTTACTTACCAAACATGCAACATAACTATTGAAAAATATACAACCAAAACTTGGACTTAAAGAAAACTGGCAACAATTTGTATTACTGCTTATTGTCAACGCATTTGTTGGAGGAATGGTTGGATTGGAACGTACTATTTTACCTAAACTAGCTGAAGTAGAATTCAATATTTATGCGCCTTCAATCATACTAACTTTTATCATTGTTTTTGGTTTTGTTAAGGCGATTACAAATTATTTCACTGGTAGATTTGCAAATAAGATTGGAAGAAAAAATTTACTCATTATTGGTTGGCTCTTCGCGATTCCAATTCCATTTATTTTAATATATGCTAATAATTGGAACTGGGTGATTTTTGCAAACGTTCTTTTAGGAATCAATCAAGGCTTAACATGGTCAAGTACTGTCGTTATGAAAATTGATTTGGTTGGAAAGCACCAACGTGGTCTTGCCATGGGACTTAATGAATCGTTTGGTTACT
>CALGIH010000230.1 GCA_937916035.1 uncultured Lacinutrix sp. | reverse complement strand
CGTTAATGAATAGCATTCGAAAATCTTTAAGAATCCCATTTGGAATTCCACAGCCAGAGAGTTTACTAAAATTAGGAGCTAAACTAATTGGTACAGAAACCGAATTAATTTTAAAAAGTAGAAATGTAATTCCTGAGCGATTATTAAATGAAGGGTTCAAATTTAAGTTTTCTAATATAGATTTTGCTTTGAAAGATTTAGTTGAAAATTGATTCTATAAATTCAATCCATACTTGTTTGCCTTAAACTTATGCCAAAAACATCTTAAGTCCTCTTTTTATACTATTTTTGGAAGAGCAAAATTTAACACCCATCTATGTCAGGTCATCAGATAAATCCAAACAAGTGGATCGATTTGTATTCAGATTATCTTTTTAACTACACTATTACAAGAGTGAAGGATAGAGAGACTGCTCAAGATTTGATACAAGAAACTTTTTTTGCAGGATTAAAATCAATGAAAAACTTTAAAGGAGAAGCAAGTGAGCGTACTTGGTTAATTTCTATTTTAAAGCGAAAAATAATTGACCATTATCGTAAAATAAATTCTAACAAAGGTAAAGCCGAAGTTAGAATGAACTTTAATTTTGATGGCGAGAATGAAGGCGATTGGCTAGAAGAACGTGTTGCTGATCCCTTTGACAAAACTGCTGAAGATACTTTAGAAAATACAGAGCTTGGCTTGGCTATTCATAATTGCATTAGCAAATTACCTTCTAAACAGGCACAAGTTTTTAAAATGAAAACTTTATTGGGTTACGAAACTGAAACCATTTGTAATGAATTGGGCATCACAGCGTCTAACCTTTGGGTAATAATACATAGAGCCAGAACTGCTTTGGCTTCATGTATGGAAGAAAAATGGTTTTAATTAAGAATATGAATAAGGATAATAAAATATTTGGAGCATGCGATAAAGCAACACTTACTTGTGATAAAGCACAGTATAATGAGGCGTCGTTATGGGGAAAAATTAAGCTTAATATTCATCTTCTTTATTGTAAAGTTTGTAGAAAATACTCGGCTAACAATGGTAAGCTTACTAAGCTTACTCACGAGCCTGAAGTTGACTGTCTCAAGGTTTCTGAAAAAGAGCATCTACAAGTGAAATTTCAAAAAGAGTTAGAAAATAATCAATAATTAGCAGTCACTAATATTGCCCAAAGTATTGGAATCCCTTCTACCCAAAAACCACTGTAATACTCTCTTTGTTTTAAATTACTAAATATTAATAGGACTAATATTAACGAACAAATTATTCCTAAAATAATAACTTTATTTATCCAAAATTCGTCTTTAAAAAATTCTAACAAAACCATTAAAACCGCCAACATAACAGCTATGACTTTGGTTTTAAAAATGCCTATTCGTTGAGGAATCGTACCTAACTTCAGACTATCATAATTCATATCTCTTATTTCAAAAGGGAGTATCGCTATAATCACATATAAATAACGCTGAACAGCTTCTACCAAAACATCGTTGTCTAGACTGTAATCTTCATTAAGTAAAGGAATAATTACAGTAGCACCAGTCCAAACAAATGCAATAACATATATTTTTAATCCGCTAATAGCCCTTAAGTTCCCACCTTTTATAAATATTCTTTTAGGAAGAAACGGAATCGCATATAAAAAGGTAATAAGTCCTAATCCTGCAAAGTAGAAAAGTGTTTCAGTTTTAAGTATTGATGCATAATAACACAAGCCAATAAAACACAGAAAAGAAAATATTTGAATATACTTTAGCCAACTTGCTAAACTTCTGTGATGGAATTTTGCCAATCCAAAATACTTCACAAAATTGTAACTAGTAATAGTTGCAAAAAAAATGAAGCAAATAAAATCTAAATCTGCCCCAACGTTAAAATTTAATAGCGTCACCCAAACCAATCCGCTTACTGCAAGAGCAACATGAATACTACTATTTATATAAAAATCGAAAAGTCTTCTTAGAAATTGCATATTACAAATTTAGTCAAACTGTTAATAATGCCTTAAAATGGTTAAAAACTTTCATTATTGGCACATAAAAACCACTTTTATTTCCTTAATTTTGCTCTTCAAAACTCAACCTTTACAGTATGAATACAGATTTGTTTGCGCTTCGCCACATTGGAACAAGAACTAGTGACCATGAAGCTATGCTAAATACCATTGGAGTCTCATCTTTAGACCAACTTATTTCTGAAACCGTTCCAGATAATATTAGGCTGCAGCAACCTCTTAATCTAGAGGTAGCCATGAGTGAGCAAGAGTACTTGCAACACATTCATGATCTAGCTTCAAAAAACAAAGTGTTCAAATCATATATTGGATTAGGATATCATCCTTCAAATTTACCTGCAGTGATTCAGCGTAATATTCTTGAAAACCCAGGTTGGTATACTGCCTATACACCTTATCAAGCTGAAATTGCTCAAGGTCGTTTAGAAGCGCTATTAAATTTCCAAACTATGATTACAGATTTAACAGGAATGGAAATAGCAAATGCTTCTTTATTAGATGAAAGTACTGCTGCTGCTGAAGCAATGGCATTATTATTCGCTGTAAGAGAGCGTGAACAAAAGAAAAACGAAGTTGTGAAATTTTTTGTGGATGAACAGATTTTACCACAAACCTTATCCCTACTACAAACAAGATCTAATCCCTTAGGTATTGAATTGGTTGTTGGAAATTCGAATACTTTTAATTTTTCATCTGATTATTTCGCAGCAATAGTGCAATATCCTGGGAAAGATGGACAAATAAATGATATTGCTTCATTCATTTCAAAAGCGAATGCAGCAGAAATAAAAGTAGCAGTCGCTGCTGATATTTTAAGCTTAGTAAAACTCGAAGCTCCAGGGAAATTTGGAGCCGCTGTTGTTGTTGGAACAACTCAACGTTTTGGAATTCCAATGGGTTATGGAGGTCCACATGCAGCGTATTTCGCTACTAAAGAAGATTACAAACGAAGTATTCCTGGACGTATTATTGGTGTGACCAAAGACGTCAATGGAAATCGTGCTTTAAGAATGGCATTGCAAACTCGTGAGCAACACATAAAACGTGATAAAGCAACGTCTAACATATGTACAGCTCAAGTATTATTAGCTGTAATGGCTGGAATGTATGCTGTTTATCATGGCCCAAAAGGCTTACAATATATAGCTGACAAAGTCCACAACAATGTTAGCAACTTAGATGCTGCTTTACAAAAATTAGGATTTACCCAAGAAAATTCAGCTTACTTTGATACTTTGAAAATTAAAGCCAATGCTGCTAAAGTAACTGTAGTTGCTGAAGCAAAAGGAGTTAACTTTTATTATCCAGATGCTGATACTGTAACTATTTCATTGAATGAAACCACAACACTCTCAGACATCAATACAATAATTTCAATATTTTCTGAAGTTGCTGGAAAGTCGGTTGAGAAATTAACAACAATCTCTTCAGCAAATAACATCTTAGATGCTGCAAGCAGAACAACAGCCTTTTTAGAGAATGAAGTATTCAATACATATCATTCTGAAACAGATTTAATGCGTTACATAAAATCTTTAGAACGTAAAGATTTATCTTTAAATCACTCGATGATTTCTTTAGGCTCATGTACTATGAAGCTTAATTCAGCGGCAGAAATGCTACCATTAAGTTGGGCAAATTGGGGAAATATTCATCCTTTTGCTCCTTTAAATCAAGTTGAAGGCTACTTGACAGTATTAAAAAAATTAGAGAATCAGCTAAATGAAATAACTGGTTTTGCTGGCACTTCATTACAGCCAAATTCTGGTGCTCAAGGTGAATATGCTGGACTTATGGTTATTAAAGCCTATCATGAGTCAAGAGGTGATCATCATAGAAACATATGCTTAATTCCATCATCTGCTCATGGAACAAATCCTGCAAGTGCTGTGATGGCTGGAATGAAAGTGGTTGTTACAAAATCAACCGAAGAAGGAAATATAGATATTGATGATTTAAGAGAAAAAGCGGAATTACATAAAGATAATTTATCGGCATTAATGGTGACATATCCATCAACTCATGGTGTTTATGAATCTGGTATTAAAAAAGTCACTCAAATAATTCATGACAATGGTGGCCAAGTCTATATGGATGGCGCCAACATGAATGCACAAGTAGGCCTGACTAATCCAGGAAATATTGGAGCAGATGTTTGTCATTTAAATTTACATAAAACATTCGCCATTCCTCATGGTGGTGGTGGTCCTGGTGTTGGTCCAATTTGCGTTGCCAAACAATTAGTGCCTTTCTTACCTGGAAATCCAGTAATCCAAGTTGGAGGAGAAAAAGCAATTACGGCGATTTCAGCTGCACCTTATGGTTCTGCATTAGCATGCATAATATCTTACGGTTATATCTGTATGTTAGGTGCTAAAGGATTAACAGAATCTACTAAAATTGCCATCTTAAATGCTAACTATTTAAAGCAGCGTTTGGAAGGACACTTTGATACACTTTATTCAGGTGAAAAAGGAAGAGCTGCACACGAAATGATTGTTGATTGTAGAGCATTTAAAACACATGGTATTGAAGTAGTTGATATTGCAAAACGATTGATGGATTATGGTTTTCATGCACCAACAGTTTCGTTTCCAGTTGCAGGAACCTTAATGATAGAACCAACAGAAAGTGAAAACAAGCAAGAAATAGATCGTTTTTGTGATGCAATGATTTCTATTAGAAAAGAAATTGAAGCGACAGACAAAGACAATCCTAATAATTTGCTAAAAAACGCACCTCACACAATGGCAATGATTACTGCTGATGAATGGGATTTACCATATAGTAGAACTGAAGCTGCATTTCCTTTGAACTATGTGCATGATAATAAATTTTGGCCAAGTGTAAGACGAGTAGATGATGCTTATGGAGATAGAAATTTAATCTGTACCTGTGCTCCAATCGAGGACTTTATGGAAGCATAAATTGTCGTTGAACATCGTAAAATAAATTAAAACATTATTTGCCTTTAATAATTTGCTTTTATATTTGTTAAATTAGCAAAATTAAAGGCAAATTCTATTTATATGAATATTAAGATTACTGGAACTGGTAGCTATATACCTAATGTTGTTGAAAAGAATGAAGACTTTTACCAACACCAATTTTTAAATTCAGATGGATCATCAATTAATTCTGATAATGAAGTCATAATTGAAAAATTTAAAGCCATCACAGGCATTGGCGAAAGACGTTATGTAGAAGACACATTAAGCACTTCAGATATAGCTTTTTATGCCGCTCAATCTGCAATTAGTGATGCCAATATTAATCCCGAAGAGCTTGATTATATAATTGTAGCTCATAATTATGGTGATATAAAACATAATACTGGGCAAAGTGATACGGTTCCAAGTATTGCTTCTAGAGTGAAACATCTTTTAAAGATTCAAAACCCAAAATGCGTTGGTTATGATATGCTTTTTGGTTGTCCTGGATGGATTGAAGCAACTATTCAAGCCAATGCTTTTATTAAATCTGGAATAGCTAAGAAATGTTTAATTATTGGTGCAGAAACCTTATCACGTGTTATAGACAAACATGATAGGGATTCTATGATCTATTCTGATGGAGCAGGAGCAGTTATTTTAGAAGCTACTGACAACGAAGGCGGTATTCTTGCACATGATAGCGCAACTTATGCTTTAGACGAAGCCCATTATATATATTTTGGTGAGACAAACAATCAAGAAATAAGTGATAAACGATGTTATATAAAAATGTATGGCAGAAAGATTTATGAGTTTGCTCTTAATAATGTTCCAAATGCAATGAAATCTTGTTTAGATAAAGGTGGTGTTGATATTAAGGATGTAAAAAAAATATTGATACATCAAGCCAATGAAAAAATGGATGAAGCAATTGTTCAGCGTTTCTATAAATTGTATGACATGAAAATGCCTGAAGGTATTATGCCAATGACAATTAACAAACTTGGTAATTCTAGTGTTGCTACTGTACCGACTCTATATGATATGATTTTAAAAGGTAAATTAGAAGGCCATAGTATTAACAAAGGTGATATTATTTTGTTCGCAAGTGTTGGAGCTGGAATGAATATTAATGCCATTGTATACAAATATTAACAACTAAAAGAGTTCCGCTTTTGCGGAAACTAAAGATGTACGAAAATAGTTTTCCTAATAAACGTTTTAAACTTACCGCAGAGTTTCTATTAAAGCATATTTCAACAGATTCTAAGATTTTGGATTTAGGAGTTGAAAATCCTTTTACAAAAATCATGAAGCAACACGATTTTGATATCGAAAACACTCAAGGTGAAGATTTGGATATAGACACCTCAACCATTGAAAATTCTAATGCTAATGTTATTACAGCTTTTGAAATATTTGAACATCTGCTATCTCCATTTACTGTTCTAAAAAGCATAAAGGCTAGTAAAATAGTGGCAAGTGTACCTCTCAAACTATGGTTTTCTTCTGCTTATAGAAGTAAAACTGACAAATGGGATAGACATTATCACGAATTTGAAGATTGGCAGTTTGATTGGTTATTAGAAAAAGCTGGCTGGAAAATTTTGGATAGAAAAAAATGGACAAATCCTACCAAAAAAATTGGAATTAGACCAATATTAAGATGGTTTACACCTCGCTACTATATTGTTTATGCAGAAAGAATTAAATAGTGAATTTCTACATCGTCATACCAGCGCACAATGAACAAGACACTATTGGTTTAACCTTAGAATCTCTAGTTATTCAAACTCTGCAACCAAAACGTGTTGTAGTTGTTAATGATAATTCTGCTGATGATACTGCAAAAATTGTTTTAGAATTCACAAACAAATACGACTGGATTACTTTGGTTGAAAACAAATCTTCTGATGCTCATTTACCAGGAAGTAAAATCATCAATGCTTTTTACAAAGGCTATGAAACATTAGATGATAATTATGATGTAATTTGCAAATACGATGCAGACCTTATTTTTCCGTCAGACTATCTTGAAACTTTGGCATCTCACTTCAAGTCAGAAGCACAACTTGGTATGATAGCAGGTCATTGTTATATTGAAAAAGACGGGAACTGGGAATTGGAAAACCTAACAGGAAAAGACCATATTCGTGGTGCTTTAAAAGCATATAGGAAAGCCTGCTTTCTCGAAATTGGAAAACTAAAACCTGCAATGGGTTGGGATACCATTGATGAGCTTTTGGCTTTGTATTACAACTGGACATTCAGAACTGATGAAACCCTTCAGATCAAACACCTAAAACCAACTGGAGTTACATACAATAAAGCATCTAAATATTTACAAGGTGAAGCTTGGTACAAATTACGCTTTGGACTAGCACTAACTTTTTTGGCATCTGCAAAACTGGCTTATAGAAAGCGTAGCTTTAAATATTTTAAAGATTATATTAATGGATATTTGAAAGCTAGAAACAAAAAATTAGATTTTTTAATAACTATTGAACAAGGCAAATTCATTAGAAACTTTAGATGGCAACAAATGTTTAAAAAATTACTTTAAAATAGTTGCATATATTGTTTTCAGAATTATATTTGCAATTCATTTTCGCCGATGTAGCTCAGCTGGCTAGAGCAGCTGATTTGTAATCAGCAGGTCGTGGGT
>CALGIH010000229.1 GCA_937916035.1 uncultured Lacinutrix sp. | reverse complement strand
GTTTTGTTGTTGTTTGGATAATTACAATCTGGATGCTAACAAATGACTGGTATAAGGCAGGATTTTTAGAATTGTCTGATGGCTTTAGGGAGTTTTTATTAATTGAAAAAAGTTTAACACCTTTAACTGAAGTTCCCGCATCATGGTTCGGTGTTTTAAATTCATTATATATAATCGCATTTGCGCCATTGTTTTCTAAATGGTGGGAAAGCAAGTATAACCCAACAGCCAATATGAAATATGCCATTGGCATGTTCTTGTTAGCTTTAGGAATGGCTTGCGTAGCGTTTGGAGCAGGAGGCATTGAAGCTGGAGCCAAAACGGCGTCAGTAAGTATGATTTGGTTAGTTCTAGTATATTTATTCCATACGCTTGGTGAGTTATGTATTTCACCAGTGGCATTATCATTGGTGAGTAAGTTATCTCCAGCAAGAATGATAGCCTTTATGTTTGGAGTTTACTATCTAGCTGTTGCAATAGGTATGAAGTTAGCAGGAATCTTTGGTGAAAACGTTGATAAGATTGCTAATGAAAACGGAATAAGTTACTTTTTCTGGATGCTGACAATAATTGCAGCTGGTTTAGGTGTATTCTCGATGGTTATGCAGCCAGTGATTAAAAAACGGATGCATGGTGTCAGATAATCGATAAATTCGTTAAATTAAACGTAAAACGTTCCACATTGGGTCGTTTTTTTGTATTTTGGAACGCGTTTTGCTCCAAGTTTAACCAAAATAAGAACGAATGAAAAATTTAATAATCATACTCGCGTTGGCATTTTCGGGCTTTATAAGTGCACAAGAAATTAATTGGATGTCACTTGAGGAGGCTGTTGTAATGCAAAAGAAAAGTCCAAAAAAAATAATGATGGATGTTTATACCAATTGGTGTGGACCATGTAAATTACTTGATAAAAATACCTTTAAAAATAAAGACGTCGCAGCGTATGTTAATAAACATTACTATGCTGTAAAGTTTAATGGTGAAGGTAATGAAGTTATCAATTTTAATGGTAGTGAGTATAAAAATGCTGGTTATAACCCAGACTTAGCTAATAGAAGAAATAGTGCACATGATTTAACGAGATATTTTAAGGTGAACGCTTACCCAACAATGGTTTTTATCGATGAGCAAGGCGGTTTTATTTTTCCATTGAGAGGGTATAAAACACCACAGGAATTAGAGTTGTACTTAAAAATGTTTAAAAATGATGATCATAAAGACATGAAAACTCAGGAAGCTTTTAACGACTATTATTTAGCTTTTAAGCCTGCATTTGTGCAAGAGTAAAATTAATACACATAAATATATGCTCCCTTTTCACTGGTTTTGTGGAAAGGGATTTTTTTTGCTTCACAAGTAGCTTGCCATCTGTTCTGATAACTTTTGTAATTGCTTCCATCGCTAATAATTTGTTCTGGCTGTAAACTATCTATTAATCGATCTAAATTTATTTTTGGGGAATTCCGTAATAAAATAAGCTGTGGCTTAAACGAAAGGGATTTGTAAATACCGATGCTATCAATAACTAAAAGCGTTTTGTTATTAATTAGATATAGATTTTGAATAGTATCATAACTCATAATTTTGAGATGTGAACCTACTTTATAATTGGTAATAGTTTTATCTAAATTAAATACTGAATCGTTTAAATTATGATGAACTTCTAAAGCATCATTATTTTTAAAACCAAGAATTGAATAACGTGATTTATGAAAAATAGTAAACTCTTGGTATAAGTTTATTCTGAAAGCATAAATAAAATAGATTTGCCCAATAATAATTACAAAAAATAATAAACGAACGCTTTTAAAAGATTTGTGTATAAGTGTTGAAAGTATAGTTGCAATAAGTAAATAACTAAGTAAAAACTGAATTATGCTAAAAGAAATGTTCTGAATTAAAAACGCTTCTTGAAATGAAATCCAACGAACAAAATCATTCATCGTTGCAATAATAAAGGCATAAGCATCTGCCAAAAATTTGGGTAATATGCTAAAGGAAGCTAAGACAATAACGATAATGCCTAAGCCTAAAATAGTTCCCAGAAATGGAATAATAACTAAATTAGAAAGAAAGAATAATCCCGGAAACTGATGAAAATAATAAAGACTTAACGGAATTACTCCAAATTGAGCAGCCAAAGTAACTGTGAAAATATTCCAGAAAAAAGCATCCAATTTGTACCTTGGTTTATACAACTTATATAACATAGGTTGAATCAAAACAATAGCAAGTACAGCCATATAACTTAATTGAAAACCAACATCAAATAGAAAATTGGGCTTAAAAAGTAACAGAATAAAAATTGAAATAGCTAAGGTGTTATAAATGTTTGTTGGCCGTTTTAAATGCATTGCAAACGCGATGATGGTAAACATTGTTACAGCTCTTGTGACTGAAGCGGATAAACCAGCAATGATGGCGAAACACCAGAGCAAGATAACGATGATACTTAGTTTAAGGTATTTTCCTCCTTTTAAAAACTCTAAGGGCTTTAGTAAGTAGTTGAGCAACAATAATACAATCCCAACATGTAAACCTGAAACCGCTAAAATATGGATCGCTCCAGCTTGAGAATAACTATCGTAAATTTCTTTTGAAATATCCTGACGCTGCCCCAAAAGAAGTGCGCTTATTATGGCATATTCATCAGTACCAAAATCATATTGTTTCAATTTTGATTGAATATGCTCTCTTAATTTTGCAGCATATCCAAATAGTGTATGTTTATTGTTCGAAATAGTTAGCAATTCTGAATTGGTAATATATAATTGATGGTAAATATGTTGCTTTTTTAAATATGCTCTATAATTAAACTGATCTGGATTCAGTGGTGAAAAAAGCTCTTCAAATTCAGTTCTAGCAATAAAAATAGCATCTACTTTTAATAGCTGTTGCGTTGAGTCTTTATCAACATTAAGTAAGGTTTTGCCAATAAGATTTTTAGAATCAATTTTTAAAACATCTATGACATATTTATTGTGATAATTACTTGGTTTTAATATTTCATGAACTCTAAAAGTGATAGTGGCATTTGTTGAATCTTGAAAGGTTAGTACATTGGTATAATGATTACTAAATTGTTTGTCATCATGTAAACTAGTATTCAACAAACCAAAAGAAATCACACATAAAAAGGTAAAAGCTCCAAACCAATAAGAGCGGCTAATGCTCTGCTTCAAAACAAAAAACACAGCCACCAATAACAGGGTCAGTAAACCGGAAATGCTAAAAGCTGTTTTGAGACTAATAGGGAACAAATAGCCAATAAGTATACCTATAATAAGGCATAGAGTAAGCTTGATAATTGCAAAATTAAGCAGCTTCATTTAGTTGAAAAATAAGACAATATATAGTTTCTTGCTATGATAAGTTTAGGGAGAATTAACTTTACAGTATGCTACTATTGAAACCCTTAAAATACAAAAAAAATTATAAAACTCGACGTGCTTGCACAAAAGCAAAGTACCAATAACGTTCTTTAAGTTTTGAGGTCATAACACCTTTACTGGTTGAAGCATGAATAAACTCAACGGCACCATCGTCTACGTCTGTGACGATGCCAACATGATTTGATCTTCGGCTGTTTTTCTTGGTAGCAAAAAAGAGTAAATCACCTTTTTGAACTTTTTTTATATCTATCCAATCACCTGATTTTGCTAAATCTTTGGTTGTTCTTGGCAGTAATACAGATTCACTTTTGAAAGAAGTTAAAACTAATCCAGAGCAATCCATACCTCTTTTGGTAGTGCCGCCATATTTATACCTTACACCTTCAAATTGGTGTGCATAATCAACAATATTGGTTGCTTTTACATTACTTGAAGTAGTATTTTCTGTCTTTGGTTTTTTTGTTATAACTTTTGCTTGTCTTGTAGCTTTACAAGAAGAGAAAGTTAAAAGGATGAGGCATAAGATTAGTAGAATTCTCATGGCTCTAAAATAAAAATTTATGTTCAGCTTTTATATTTAAAAGGGGAATGTTTTTTAAAAGACTATTTGATGGTTTCGCTTTTAGAATTCTCAGAATATAAATTGCTAGTTTTCAATCAATCCTTTCTTGTTAATTGAACGTTAAAAAAGAACAGCACATTAAACTAATTAGTGTCACTCAAGTCTTATTAGCAAAACAAATAAGAACATGAAAAGAATCGTATTAATTGCCATTGCACTAATAACAGTAAATGCAACGGCCCAAGGACAAAAAGGAGAGAGAGAAAATGAGGTTCGAAAAGAAAATGCGCAGCATTTAAATGATTTTTCGCCAGAAGAAATAGCAACACTCCAAACAAAAAAAATGGCTTTGAGATTAGACCTTACTGAGGCTCAACAAAAAGAAATTAAAGGAATACATTTCGATCAAGCTAAAGCTCGTAAAACTGAAATGGAAGCGCGCAACAAAATGCGCGAAGAGAATAAAGAAGCGAAACTTTCAAAAGAGGATCGTTTTAATAGAGCTAATAGTCAGTTAGATAAAAAATTGGCTGAAAAAGCTAAAATGAAAAGCATATTAAGTAAAGAGCAGTTTGAGAAATGGGAGCGTGGAAATATTATGAAGGGAAAACAAAGAACTAAAATGGGTAAAAAAGAAGGCCAACAAAAAAGGACTAAAAACAGAAGATAAAGACATTAAAATTTGATTGATTAGTTTATTTAGGAGGGAATTATTTATTGATAATTTCCTCTTTTATTTTGATTTCACAATTAGTTTTTGCCCAATACTAAGTGTATTGTCTTTTAAATCATTTAGTTTTTGAAGTTCAGAGACTGATAATCCATATTTTCTGGAAATGGAATATAGAGTATCTCCTTTTATAACTGTATGTTTAATCTCGAGATCTGTTTCTTCGTCTGCAATTATTTGGTAGTCACTTCCTAAAACCATCTTGTCAAATTGGTGCAATTCGTAACGTTCTATTAAGCTAATGAGTTTTTCAGGATATTTTCTATCAGTAGCATAACCTGCTTTTCTTAATTCTTTAGCCCAATTTTTATAATCTGATTTTTTAAGTTTAAATAATTTGGCGTAGCGAGATCTATTGGTCAAAAATTCAGAATGGTCTCTAAAAGAAGTTTCAGCCGATGCATATTTTCTGAAACATTCTTGACGTTCATCATCATCATGGTATATTTTCCCTCCTGTCCAATCATGACATTTAATTCCAAAATGGTTATTGGCTTCTGCAGCAAGGCGACCTCTGCCAGAACCAGACTCTAAAATTCCTTGAGCTAAGGTAATGCTTGCAGGAATGCCATAATTAAGCATTTCTTTCATGGCAATATCTTTGTAAACCTCAATATATTCTGAGGTGCTATTGATAACGGGATTTATTTTGGGAGTAACGGCCTCTATTTCAGGGTTATCTTTTTTTGGTTCTTCAGTGACAATTACCTCAATAGGTTGGTCAGGTTTTTTTGTAATTATTTTTTTTCTAGAGCCACAACTCAAAATAAAAACACCTAATAAACTAACTACTATTATTCTTCGCATTATTTTAATATTAAGGGCATTGTTTTTTGTTTTAAATAGGCATTCATGCCTTCTATTCCTTGTAATCCTCCAGTATGAATTGCTAAAATTTTTGTGTCTTTTTGAAAGTGATTCTTTTTAATCAAATCAAAAAGGCCGAACATCATTTTGCCTGTATAAATTGGATCTAGTAGAATATTATGCTCAACTTTAAACTTATTAATAAACTCTACTAACTCACTATTTATTTTAGCATAACCACCAAAATGATAATCAGTATTGAGTTCCCAATTAGATTTGGGTGTAAATTTACTAATATCATTTTGTAAAAAATCACCTTTTAAGGCAGGAAACCCGATTATTTTTTGATGAGGTGATGAAGCATTTATCAAACCCGAAATGGTACCTCCAGTTCCAACAGAGCAACAAACAATGTCAAAAAACGCATCATTATCTGTCAAAATTTCTTCACAACCCTTAACAGCTAAATCATTAGTTCCACCTTCAGGTATCAAATAAAAATCGCCAAATTCAGTTTTTAAAGAATTAATAAATTGCAAGGAGGTTTTTGTTCTATAGGCTTCTCTAGAAATAAATTTAAATTGCATTCCACAATCCTGGGCAAAAGAAAGTGTTGCGTTTTCTAATATTTTAGTATCTAATTCTTCACCTCTAATCACACCAATGGTCTTAAAGCCAAACTCTTTTCCTGCTGCTGCCACTGCAGCAATGTGGTTGGAATAAGCACCACCAAAAGTTAATAACGTATGTTGTTTCGTGTTTTGTGCTTCAATGAGATTGTATTTAAGTTTTCGATATTTATTACCGGAAATAAAGGGATGAATTTTGTCTTCACGTTTTAAATACAATTTAATGCCAAAGTTATTTGGCAATTCAATGGGTTGATTGGTTGTCTTCAGGCTAAATGGCATTGGTACGAAGATACTTTAA
>CALGIH010000228.1 GCA_937916035.1 uncultured Lacinutrix sp. | reverse complement strand
ATGATTTGCTGGAAGTAATTCTTGTCCTTACGAAATTCCGTTCCAAGTTAATATGTCATTGCGAGACTCATCTTTATGAGTCGTGGCAATCTGCTTATTTAATGAGATAACCACGTCGCTTTGCTCCTCGCTATGACGTAATCCTAGTATTTTATTCAACTTATCTGAAGTAAATGGTAAAAAAGGCTCACTCAATACAGCTAAAGCAGATGCTATTTGCAAAGCAACATACATAACGGTTTGCACACGAGCTTCATCTACCTTCATCACTTTCCAAGGCTCTTCATCTGCCAAATATTTATTCCCTAGTCTTGCTAAGTTCATTAACTCCTGGCTTGCTTCCCTAAAACGATAACGCTCAATTGAACTTGCAATAACTGCCGGAAATGCTTTTAATGTTGCTAGAGTTTCCTCATCAATTGTTGAAAATTCATTGGGTTTTGGCACAACACCTTCATAATACTTATTGGTAAGTACCACAACTCTGTTTATGAAGTTCCCAAAAATGGCAACTAACTCATTATTATTTCTTGCTTGAAAATCTTTCCAAGTAAAATCATTATCTTTAGTTTCAGGAGCATTTGCTGTTAAAGCATAACGCAATACGTCTTGCTTGTCAGGAAAATCCTGTAAATATTCATGTAACCAAACTGCCCAATTTTTTGAGGTTGAAAGTTTATTACCTTCTAAATTTAAAAACTCATTGGCTGGCACATTATCAGGTAAAATATAACTGCCTTCTGCTTTTAGCATCGCTGGAAATATGATGCAATGAAACACAATATTATCCTTTCCTATAAAATGTAATAGCTTGGTGTCTTTATCTTTCCAATAAAGTTCCCAATCTTTTCCTTCGCGTTCTGCCCATTCTTTAGTGGCTGAAATATAGCCTATTGGAGCATCAAACCACACGTATAATACTTTGCCCTCTCCTCCTTCAGCTGGAACAGGAATTCCCCAATCTAAATCACGAGTTACTGCTCGTGGACGTAAACCATCATCAAGCCAAGATTTACATTGTCCGTAAACGTTCGATTTCCAATCTTTTTTATGTCCTTCAAGAATCCATTCTTTTAAAAACGCTTCATGTTTATCTAAAGGTAAAAACCAATGTTTGGTTTCTTTTAATGTTGGTGTTGCTCCTGTAATTGCTGATTTAGGATTGATTAAATCGGTTGCATTATGACTTGTTCCACAGCTTTCACATTGATCGCCATAACTTTCTTCATTACCACATTTCGGGCACGTTCCAACAA
>CALGIH010000227.1 GCA_937916035.1 uncultured Lacinutrix sp. | reverse complement strand
TGTAAAACTGCTGGGAAAATAGCATCCATAGATTCTTTTGCTCCATTAGTAGAGCCTGGCAATGCTAACACCAACGTATTATTGATGGTTCCTGCTAAACTTCTTGATAACATTGAATATGGTGTTCTGTCTTGTCCGTAATTACGAATAGCTTCTTCAATGCCTGGGATTTTTCTATCAATTAAACTTTCTAACGCTTCAGGTGTCACATCACGAGATGATAAGCCTGTTCCTCCTGTAAATATGATAAGATCAATTCCTAAACCCTCATAATGCTTCACCTTTTGCTGTATCACATCTTTCTCATCAGGAATGATGATATAATCTGAAATGGAAACATTACATGATTCTAACTTTTGAATAATAGCTTTTCCTGCTTTATCCTCTTTCTGCCCTTTTGAAATGGTATCAGAACACACAATCACTGCAGCTTTTAGCTCATTTCTGAATCGATCTTTAAAATCGGATTTTCCTCCATTTTTGTTCAGTAGTTTAATATGATGAATTTCAACGCCTTTATCGATTGGCTTTAGCATATCATACATATTTAACGCTACAACTGATGCTCCATGCATGGCTTCGACCTCAACGCCAGTTTTATAAATGGTTTTAACAGTACAAGTAACGGTTATTTCTAAACCATTTATTTCATAGTCAATCCTTGTGTATTCAATAGGTAAAGGATGACAATCCGGTAAAATGTCTGGTGTCTTTTTTACACCAAGCAAACCAGCAGCTTTACTCATAGCAAATACATTTCCTTTTGGCACTGTATCGTTTTCAATAGCTGCAATTGTTTCAGGCTTACTTACCTTAACAATAGCTTGAGCAGTTGCAATACGCAGTGTATTTGATTTGTTTGTTATATCTACCATTTAATCTGTTTATTTGTTGATTCGTAAAGTAGTTCATTCGACTTAACAAATAAACGCCTTCCCGATTAAACATTATTTATTTACCTTCCACTGATGTGTTTCATCTTCAAAAATCTCTTTTCCGAACACTGGAGCCTTTGCTTTAATTTCTTCAACTACATATTCCAATGCTTCAAAGACAACCTTCCTTCTAGAAGAAGACACAAAAACAAACAAGCAAATTTCACCAGTTTTAACTATCCCTAAACTATGATAAATATGCATGCATGTAAGATTGAATTTAGCAAACGTAGCTTCTCTAATCTCGTGAAACTTTTCATTCGCCATATCTTCATATGCTGTATATTCAATTGCTGAAACAACATTGCCTTCAATCTCATCTGCTCTTACTTGACCTAAAAAAATATTGTGTGCTCCAATGCTAGTTTTAGATTGATGCTTCGCAATGGATTGACCAATAAACTCAGATGAAATAGGTCCTTCAACAAATACGTTTTTTGTTTTGCTTTCACTCATTATACGTTAATTTTTAGTGCTTGAATAATTGGCAAAATGCCTCCATTAAAACTAAAGGATTCCTTGAAACCATGTTTATATAAAATTTCGACTGCGTTTTTACTTCGTATTCCTGATTGACAAAACACAATAATAGTTTTGCTAGTATCTATCAGATTTATATTATTCTCAAGATTACCTAATGGAATTTCAATACAGTTTGACAACGTAAGTTTTGGTTGTTCATTTATTTCTCTTACATCAATAAATTGAATATTATCTATAGCCTTAAGATCCACTTTGTAAATTTCTTTTA
>CALGIH010000226.1 GCA_937916035.1 uncultured Lacinutrix sp. | reverse complement strand
GGCGAATCATTTTTTAAACTCATTGATGCTAATAGGAAACGTTTGGAAGTGTTTTTTGCTGGCACTGTATCTAGAACCAAAACATTAAAAGATACCATTAACTATTGTAAGCTTATTGAAGAGCGCATCACTGAAGAAAGTTATTTTCCGTTTACCATTGTAGATAAATCTTCATGTGCATTTATAGGTTTGATTGATGTTAAGAACATGGATTGATCAATTCCGAAAGCAGAAATAGGCTATTTCATTGATGCGCAATATGAAGGAAAAGAAATTATTTCTGAAGGACTCGGTTTGCTAGTTGATTATTTAGTAGAAGCGTATCAATTTAAAAAGTTACTTTGCAGAGCCAATAATAAGAATGCTGGAAGCTTGAAAGTGGCTTTGAAAAATGGTTTTGAATTGGAAGGGACCATCCGACGAGATTATAAAACAACAGAAGGAGAATTGGTTGATTTGAATTATTATGGACGTATTTTTTAAACAAAAAACCAGTTATTTGTATTTATGAAACCAGCGACTATAACAGTACTAAAGAAAGAACTAAAATACAGATCGCAAGAACAGCTTATTGAGTATTGTATGTCGATGGCTCGCTTTAAGTTGGAATCTAAAGAACTCCTTACTTATTTGGTGTTTGAATCTGATAATGAGGCTGTTTATATTGCAAGTGTTAAAGAATATATAGCTGCTAGTTTTCAGGAAATAAATGCGACGAATTATCATTTTATTAAAAAAACTGTTCGTAAGATTTTGCGTCAAATCAAGCGTTATATTAGATATTCAAAAAAGAAAGAAACCGAAGCTGAATTACTTATTTATTTCTGCAAAGAGCTCGGTGAGATGAAGCCATCTTACAAACGTAATACGGTACTCACTAATACCTACAATAAACAATTAGAGTTGGCACAAAAAGCCATTGTAAAAGTTCATGAAGACTTGCAATACGATTATAATCTAATGATTGAAGAGTTAGACGATTGAATACGTTAAAGCATTCATAAAATCACCTATAAGCTTAAACAAATTTTTAACTTGAGCCTTCTAAACTAAACACTATGAATTTTAAGCACTACCTCATTTTAAGTTTTGCCTTTAGCATTACGACAATAACATTGGCACAAGACATGTCTTTTGAAGACTATAATCCTAAATCAACATTGGTGGTTCCAGGCGATAGTATTTTTAGAGCCAAGTTTCCATTTATTGATGTACATGGTCACCAATACAGAATGCCTACACAAGATTTAACACCTGTTGTAGCTGACATGGATAAGCTCAATATGGGTGTTATGGTAAATTTAAGTGGTCGTACAGGAGATGAGTTAGTGCAATCGGTTAAAAATATAGCTACTAATTTTCCAGGACGCTTTGTTGTGTTTGCAAATATTAATTTTCAAGATGCAGGTTCAGAAGGATGGACAGAAAAAATGGTGGCTCAATTAGAGCAAGATGTAAAAAATGGAGCAAGAGGCTTAAAAGTTTACAAGAGTTTGGGATTAAGCAACAAAGATGCTCAAGGAAATCGATTGGCTATTGATGATATGCGATTAGATCCTATTTGGGCAAAATGTGGCGAGTTAGGGATTCCTGTGTTAATTCACTCGGCAGATCCAGCATCCTTTTGGGACGAGTTTGATGGTGACAATGAACGTTGGTTGGAGCTAAAGACGCATCCACGACGTAAACGTGATGCGGCCAATCCTGCGCCATTTCAGCAAATAATGAATGAACAGTATAATATGTTTAAAAAACACCCAAAAACAACCTTTATAAGCGCACACATGAGTTGGTTAGCAAATGATCTGGGTAGGCTAGGAGAGTTGTTTGACGAAATGCCTAATATGAATGTAGGTATTGGTGCTATTATAGCAGAATTAGGAAGACAGCCAAGGTTTGCTAAAGCATTCATCACCAAATACCAAGACCGTGTGTTGTTTGGAAAAGACAGTTGGAAGCCAGAAGAATTCCCAACCTATTTTAGAGTTTTAGAAAGTGATGATGAATATTTTCCGTACCATAAAAAATATCATGCTTATTGGGCTATGTATGGACTTGATTTAGATGATGAGGTTTTAAAGAAAGTGTATTATAAAAACGCGCTTCGTATTGTGCCAGGATTGGATAAGAGCTTGTTTCCTAATTAGGAAATTAATAGAGTAAGTCTCAAATGTTAAAGTCTGATTTTTAGATATCTTTAACATTTAAATCCATACAAGTCATGTACCTTTGTTCCTGAAAGGCAGAAGATTACGAGGGTTTTTCTTAGTGTGAAAATCCTTATAAATTCTCCGTTATACTTAAAAACTTTCATGAACAAATTTTTAAAAACCATCAACGTCAAGCTACTTATACTTGCGTTTTATTTATTTCAATGTTTAAGTATTTCTGCTGGTGAAATTGATTTTGGTGTGAGTCAGAATAGCTTTAGACTTTGGACCTATGAAAGTGATATTGTTCTCCTCACACAACTCTGCAAAATGAGCATTTTCACTTAAAAAACCATAACCTGGATGTATACCATCAACATGTAATTGTTTAGCAACTTCAATAATTTTTTCGCCTAATAAATACTATTGATTAGAAGACGATTTGCCAATATAAACAGCTTCATCAGCGAAACGAACATGAAGTGCATTTCTATCGGCTTCAGAAAATACGGCAACGGTTTGTATGCCCATTTTTTTGCTGTTCTCATGACGCGAATAGCAATCTCTCCTCTGTTTGCAACGAGTATCTACTTCATATCATTCAAATTCTATTAATAGTTGATTTTTATCTACAGCGTCACTTTTATTTACAACAATAGATTTGATAATTCCATCGCGAGGTGAAGTTATAATATTTTCCATTTTCATAGCTTCCAGAATCAACATAGCATCATTTTCTTTTATTTCTTGACCAACTTTAACTTGAATGTCAAGAATTAATCCAGGCATTGGTGCTCTAATCTCATCGATTAATTTTGAAACACCTACCTCGAAGCCCATTTCCTTAATCAAATCATCTAAGTCGTTCTTTATGTTTACGTTATATGAGTTGTTATTGATTTTTATTGTGTATGATTTAGCTCTGAAATTTGATTCAACGGTCTCTGTAAGAGTTGATTTGTTGTTATGAAGTACATGATGTTTTGATTTAGAAATTCTAATAATATCTGCCTTTGAGACATCTAAGGCATTCAGTTTGAATTCATGATCTGAATTAACTGTCAATGTATATGTTTTGCTCATTGTTTTATTTGAATTAAGTAGCTTTTAAAGCTACAAAATTAATAGTAAGTTTTGTTTAAGTACATGAAGTAAGTCATATTCTTAATTATTTAAAATGCGAAATTTCCTGATGCGCCTTTATGGCGCGTTTTGAAAGAATTATTGCAATTATTAATGAGATAAATGCTCCAATAGATATTCCAGGAATAAAGCCTATGAACAAGAAGAAATCGTAAGCTCCATGAAATAAAACAGCAAGAGATAAACCAATTAAATTCCACTTTATTGGGTTTTTGGAAAACTTGGCTTTCCCCATATAATAACCCATTATGATTCCAAATGTTGCATGCGCAGGAATGGCAGTAAATGCTCTTAACATTGCAACCTCCATTCCGCCTTGTATTACATACATAATGTTTTCAACTGCTGCAAATCCCATGGACACCATGACCGCATAAACAATACCATCAAAAGGTTCGTTAAAGCCTTTTCTAGGTTGAAGAAAACCACGAACCATAATATATTTACTAAACTCTTCAATGAGTGCAACTACAAAGAATGCTTTTACAAATTGTTGCCAAATACTATAATCGTCTTTTAAAGGTAAAAACAAATCAAAAAACATGTAAAGCACAGTAGTGATAATTATAGAAATAATTGCACCAAGAATAAAAGCAAACGCTAACATGCGCTTTGATTCTTTTTCGTATTTATCTTTTACATAAATATATATAATTACGGCAGCTACTGGTGCTAATGCGGAAAGTAATAAAACCATGGACGAAAATTACTAATTTTTAATGGCTTGTGTTATACTTTGCAGCACAAATTCGTAATAGGATTTATTTGAAGCTACAAAATGATTGTCTGAACCAATGTTATCTATTAAGTTTTGAAATTCATGAAGATTGACAAGTTTAACATCTTCTACCTCATTTTTATCTAAGCTCAAGTCTTTTATTTCTACGTTTAATTCAGAAATAAATGTATGATGAAATTCATTATCAACAATCCCATTTGGATAGGATTGAAAACATTCTGAAACGCCAATTTTATGAAGATTATTTTCAATTAGATCTAAACCAATTTCCTCTTTAACCTCACGAATAGCTGCATGCTCTATAGTTTCACTAGCATCTACATGTCCAGCAACAGAAACATCCCAAAGCAAAGGGCAAATAGATTTTGAATCTGCTCGTTGTGCTAATAAAATCTCACCTTGTTTAGTGTACAGCCAAACATGCGCTGTATTGTGAAAATAACCCTTTAGGTGAATTTCAGATTTTAGTGCATATTTGCCAGTTGGTAAGCCTTCTTTAGTAACAATGTCAATATATTCGTCCATAAAAAAAAGCCTCTAAAAAGAGGCTTGTGTTTTTTCTCATTTAAAATATGAAAACGTTTCACCTTCTTTTATTTTAAGAAGTGTTTCATAGATCATTTTAATTACATTCTCCACATCATCACGATGTAC
>CALGIH010000225.1 GCA_937916035.1 uncultured Lacinutrix sp. | reverse complement strand
AAGACTGGAACACTAAAACTATTATTGCGCTCATTGTAGGAATAAGCATAGGTATAGGCATTAGTTTTTTAGATCCTGCAACGCAAAATGATAATCTTTGGTTTGTTTTTTTCTGTGGCATCATCAGTGTTTCAGGAATGACACTACCTGGTTTATCTGGTTCATTTATTCTCATCTTACTTGGTAATTATGTGCTATTACTTGTAGATTCGGTTAACGCGCTTTATGCTACCGTTTTTGATGTGTTTGCAGGTGACTTCAGTTTTACCACAAATCCTGAACGCATTAGAATGCTTAAAGTACTTGGGGTTTTCACATTAGGATCTATTACAGGCTTAGTGACATTTTCGCACATTTTGAGTTATTTGTTAAAACATTACAAAAACATTACATTATCTGTTTTAATGGGCTTTATTATTGGTTCTCTTGGTGTGGTTTGGCCATGGAAAAAAACCATTTATAAATTATCTGAAACTGGCGAAATATTAAGAGATAGGACTGGCGAAAAAATAATTGAAAACTATCAACGTTTTTCACCTTCACTCAATACAGAAACCTTTATGGCAATTACTTTTGTAATCGTAGGTATTCTTATTGTATTGGCACTTGAATGGTATGGACGTAAAACAAGAAAAGCACGTGTATAGATTTGGTTTAATAGGAAAAAATATAGAGTATTCGTTTTCTCGTGCTTATTTCAAAAAGAAATTTGAAGCAGAAGGACTGCAACATTCCTATGAAAATTTTGATCTTGAAACTATCGATGAATTTACAGAGTTAATAAAACAAAACCAGAACATAAAAGGAATGAATGTCACCATTCCATATAAAGAAGCCATCATTCCATTTCTTGACAAATTAAATAAAAGGGCAAAAAAAATTGGTGCAGTAAACACTATAAAAATCACTAAAAAAGGAACATTAATTGGTTTTAATACCGACTGTTATGGTTTTACAAAATCAATAAAACCACTGTTAAAAGCGCATCATAAAAATGCATTAATCCTCGGAACTGGAGGTGCTTCAAAAGCAATAGCCTACAGCCTTAAAGAATTGAATATTAAATTCAATTATGTGTCAAGACGTGAATCAAATAGTTCACATTTTACTTATAATGATTTGAATGAAACTATCATTTCAAAGCATCAAATAATTATTAACTGCACGCCTTTAGGTACGCATCCAAATGCTAACCAGTGTCCTGATATTCCATATGACGCTATTTCAAATGAACATCTATTGTTCGATCTAATTTACAATCCAGAAGCAACTAAATTTCTAACTATTGGCAAACTTCGAGGCGCTAAAATTTGCAATGGTTTGGAAATGTTAGGGCTTCAAGCTGAAAAAGCATGGGAAATCTGGAATTAGAACGTATTTCTTCGTAAAAACAGCTAATATTTTTGAATTCCGTTCGCATAATGTTATATTTAAACCTAGATTTTTTTGAACCATAACATTGAAACACATGTCTGATAAAGATAACCTGCCAGAAGCAGACGGAACGCAAGAACCAATATTAGTAAAAACAGAAGATACAGCGGCTAATGAAGCAAATCTAGACGCTGAATCTATTGAAACAAATGAAGCTGAAAACACAGCTCAATCAGAGAAGTCTGCAGAAGAAGTAGAAACAACTGAAGTCATTGAAGCAGTTGCTGAAGTTGTATATGTTGCTAAAGTTGCTAAAGTTGCTAAAGTTGCTAAAGTTGAAGTAAATGAAACTGATGTTGATGAAGCTGAATCTATTGATACAAATGAAGCTAAAAGCACGGTTCAATCGAAGAAGTCTAAGGAAGAAGTAGAAATAACGGAAGTGCTTGAACCAGTTGCTGAAGTTGAAGCTGAAACCAAAGAGACTAAAGAAGAAGTCACAAAAACAGACGATGCACTCAATGAAATAGAGGCTTCAAATGCGGAAGATGCCGAAGACACTGATAATTCAGAACGTCATGAACTTACTGAAAAAGACTATCATGCCATGTCTATGGAAGACTTAGTTGATGAAATGGAGTCTTTAGTAAACAACCGCAAAATTCAAGTTATTCGTGATCATGTTGATATGATTCGCACAGAATTCAACGCAAAATTTGGGGAGCTTATAGAAGAGAAAAAAGAAGCGTTTTTAGCTGAAGGTGGTAATAGTATTGATTTTAGATTTAGCAATCCTGTAAAATCAAAATTCAGTGATATTTATAAAACGTATCGCGGTAAACAAAAAGCGTATTATAAAAATTTAGAATCCTCATTACAAGCCAATCATTCAAAACGTCTTGAAATCATTGAAGAGCTAAAAGGGCTTATCAATGTTGAAGAAAATATAAATACCACTTACAAGCATTTTAAAGAACTTCAAGAAAGTTGGCGAAATGCTGGACCAATTCCTAGAGATAAATACAATAATGTCTGGAACAATTACCATCATCATGTGGAGATGTTTTATGATTTTCTACATTTAAATCGCGACTTACGTGACCTAGACTTTAAACACAATTTAGATCAGAAATTAAAAATTATTGAACGTGCCGAAGAATTAGCGCGAGATGATAATAGCAATCGTGCTTTTAGAGAATTGCAATCCCTTCACAAAATTTGGAAAGAAGAGTTAGGCCCTGTTGAAAGAGAACGTCGTGACGAAATTTGGGAACGCTTTAGTGCAGCAACAAAATCCATTCATTATAAGCGTCAGGGTTTTTACAAAGAACTAGATAAAGCTTATGAGAAAAACCTTGATTTAAAACATGAATTAATTGCCAAAATAAATGAAGTTACTGCAGATGAAAGCAATAAACATTCAGCATGGCAAAAGAAAATTAAAATTGTAGAAGACCTAAGAAATCATTTTTTTAATGCTGGAAAAGTCCCAATAAAAGTAAATGAAGATACCTGGGCAAAATTCAAAGAATCCGTTCGCTCATTTAATAGAAAGAAGAATTCGTTTTATAAAGGCTTAAAAAAAGATCAGTATGAAAATTTTCAAAAGAAATTGGAGCTCATAAAAATAGCAGAAGCCAATAAGGACAACTCAGATTTTGAAGTTACTACAGCTTTAATGAAAAAAATTCAGAACGATTGGAAGCAAATTGGTCATGTTCCAAGGCGTGATAGCGACAAAATATGGAAACAGTTCAAATCTGCTTGTAATGCCTATTTTGACAAACTACACGAATCAAAAAATGCTGCTAATAAAGAAGAAGTTGAAGCTTTTGAAAAGAAAAGTGAACTACTTGATACTATAAAATCTATTGAGTTAACTAAGGACAAGAAAAGCAATTTAAAATTAATTAAAGAGCAAACAAAGGCATGGAAAAGCATTGGTCATGTACCTTATAACAAGCGCTCAATAAACAAAAAATTCAATACTGTTATCGATGAACTTTATAATAAAATGGATATTGATAAAAATGAAACTGAATTACTCAAATACAACAGTAAACTAGAAACCTTATCCACTGATAAACGATCGTTAGACAATGAACATAATTTTATTAGAAAAAAGATGGATGAATTAAGAGCAGAAGTTAATCAATTGGAAAATAACTTACAATTTTTCTCAAATGTTGATGATAGTAACCCATTGGTTCAAGACGTGCATAAAAAGATAGAGCGTCAAAAAAATGAACTTTCACTTTGGGAAGATAAACACAGAAAAGTAAAACAATACTATTAAAAAAAGTCACATCCTACTTGCAAAACACAAGTAGGATGTTGACACCTAACTAAACTAAAATACTTTAAATTATTAGTTTTCAACCGCTTAACGAAAACTAATAT
>CALGIH010000224.1 GCA_937916035.1 uncultured Lacinutrix sp. | reverse complement strand
TCGCATTTTTGACGGCAAAACATTATATTCAATAAGCCCTGAAGACGAAGAAGTGACAATTTCTTCTGAAAATTCTCAAGATGAAAACACCATCACACCAAGTAAAATGTTATCCTTTTACGAGGATGGCTACAACTATAAAATGGATATTGTCCAGAATATAAATGGTAGAAAAATTCAGTATATAAAACTAACCCCAATTGATAGTAATACTGAAATAAATCATGTTCTTCTAGGCATTGATAGTAATACAAAACATATTTATACCCTTATTGAAGTTGGTGCTAACAAAACAAAAACGACACTAACTGTTAATTCTTTTAAAACCAATGAGCCATTGTCAAAAACCTTGTTTACTTTTAACAAAGTTAAATACAAAGATTACTATATCAATAAAATCGATTAGGCTCACCTTTGAAACTACTAGATAGATACATACTTACCACCTTTTTAAAAACCTTTTTCAGCGTGTTTATTATACTCATGCTGATTTTTATTTTGCAGTCTGTCTGGCTCTATATAACAGAGCTTGCTGGCAAAGATTTAGATATTGATATCATCTTTAAGTTCTTAGTCTTTGTAACACCTCGGCTTGTGGTGTTAGTTCTTCCACTCACTATTTTATTAGCATCCATAATGGTTTTTGGAGGTTTTGCTGAGAACTATGAGTTTGCAGCAATGAAATCTACTGGCATTTCTTTGCAACGAGCAATGAGAAGTATAAGTGTTTTTATTTTTGGGCTTTCTATATTAACTTTCTTCTTTGCAAATAACATAATTCCAGCAGCTGAATTAAGTTTTCATAACCTACGACGAAACATTGCCAAAGTAAAGCCTGCAATGATAATAGCCGAAGGTCAATTCAACCAAATTGATAACATCAATATAAAAGTTGATGAAAAAAGTGGTGATCGTGGACAGTTTTTAAAAAATGTGTTGATTCATCAGAAAAAAGGAAACCTTCCAGGAAATCACACAGTATATGCTTCTTTAGATGGTGAATTGGCAAGTAGTGAAGATTCAAATGTGCTACAACTTGTACTTCAAAACGGAAACTATTATGACGATTTACAACCAAAAGAACTTGAAGAACGACGAAAAAACCCAAACATTAAAAGTTCCTTTAAAACCTTAACTCTTAATATTGATCTTGCCGAAATAAACAACGTCGATTTTGATGAGCAAAACAACGACATAACCAAGTATACAATGCTTGGTGTAAGAAATTTAAATTATACTATTGATTCTTTAAATGTTGAGCAAAACAAAGAATATGATGCTTTTGCAGTTAATATGTACAATCGCTCTACGGCTTCAACATTGAAGTCGAACGTAGATCCTGCAGAAGATAAAGAATTCGATGATGCTACCTTTTTAAATTTGTTTGATACCAAGAAAAAAGTACAATTGATTGATTTAGCTATCAATTCCATCAACAGCACCAATCAAATAATCACCATAAAGCAGAAATCATTTTTTGAAAGTCAGAAAAAAATAAACAAGCACGTTATTGCATTGCACGAAAAATTTGCCCTCGCACTTGCCTGTATTATCTTGTTCTTTATTGGTGCTCCATTAGGTGCCTTGATTAAAAAAGGCGGTATAGGTTTGCCAATAATGATTGCCATTTCCTTTTTCTTAACCTATCACTTTATTGGAATTTTTGCTAAAAACAGCGCTGAAGATGATAGTTTAAATCCGTTAATAGCGACTTGGCTTTCAACGGTAATTATGCTACCCATTAGTATCTATTTAACAAGTAGAGCGACTAAAGACAGAGCTTTAATGGATTTAGATAGTCTCTTGCTTCCTATAAAACACATGGTAAATGGAAAGCGTGATGAAGATGATATTGGACTGCAAGCTTTTGAGGAAAATTCTTCAGCTTATAATAAACTCAATGATTATTCAGATCAAAAACTGATTGATTTATTAAAAAACTATAGACAATACGATTTAGACAGATCCTACAAAAACACAGCCTTAAAAATACTCAATGGAAGAGGTGTTACAGAGCAAGAACTTCGTTTTGCAGGTAATTTGGTAAACGAGACCTTTGAAAGCGCCCTACGTTACAAAAATAATTATCGGGAAAATTCAAGAATGGGATTATTTCTATACATCATTGCTTTAGTCTTTGACTTGTCTGGAGCTATTTTAAATAATAATGGTTTTTCATTTTTGGGCAAAACACTAATAGGCATAGGGGTTTTGGCAACTGTATTGTTCCTGATTTCTTTTGCTAAAACACTCTCAAACCAAACAAATTTCTATAAAGTACTAGGCCATAAAATAATGTCAAACAGTATTGTTTTTATTATTTTAGGAATTCCCCTCTACTTTCTATACTACCTTTATTTCAATCGAAAAATGAAAGAAGATTTAAAACAAATCAGGTAGCTTATTTTTTAGCCATATCTTTGCAAAATAATTGAACAATCATGATTCAAGTGGATACATTAAACAACACCAACGAGATACAACTCAACACTATTGAAGACGCTATAAACGATATTCGTTTAGGCAAGGTCATTATTGTTGTTGATGATGAAAACAGGGAAAATGAGGGCGATTTTATTGCTGCTGCTGAAAAGGTAACGCCAGAAATGATAAACTTTATGGCGCAACATGGTCGTGGCCTTATTTGCGCTCCATTAACCGAAGATCGTTGTGAAGAATTAGATTTATCAATGATGGTGCAAAACAACACTGTTTTACATCATACTCAATTTACAGTCTCAGTTGATTTGATTGGTCATGGTTGCACTACTGGAATCTCAGTACATGATAGAGCCAAAACCATAAAAGCTCTTGTTGATGACGATACAAAAGCTTTTGATTTAGGTCGTCCAGGCCACATTTTTCCTTTAAAGGCTAAAATTGGTGGTGTTTTACGTAGAACTGGTCATACAGAAGCTTCTGTAGATTTAGCGCGTTTAGCAGGCTTTAAGCCCGCTGGTATTTTAGTGGAAATATTAAATGAAGACGGCACAATGGCACGTTTACCACAACTTCTAAAGGTTGCCAAAAAGTTCGATTTAAAAATTATTTCTATTGAAGATTTAGTTGCTTACCGCATGGAACACGACTCTTTAATTGAGAAAAAAGAGGATTTTCAAATTGAAACACGCTTTGGAAGTTTTCGTTTAAGAGCATACCAACAAACAACTAATAATCAAATACATATAGCTTTAACAAAAGGTCTCTGGAATACGAATGAGCATGTACTCACACGGATTAATTCAACCTTAGTAAATAATGACATTTTAGGCACGTTGACAAACAATGCTGATCAGAAATTAGACAGCATGTTTCAAGTTATAAATGAAGTTGGAAAAGGTGCTATTGTATTTATCAATCAGCAAAGTCAATCTATGAACTTGTTGAAACGATTAGCTGCCTTAAAAGACACCCAAGTTGAAGGTGAAATTGTAAAAGCACCAGCTATTGAAATGGACTCTAAAGATTTTGGTATTGGAGCTCAAATACTACATGACCTCAACATTCATAAGATGAGACTTATTTCTAATAGCGAACAAACCAAACGTGTTGGTATTATTGGTTATGGCTTGGAGATTATTGAGTATGTGAATTATTAAAAAAAAGGCTAATCTTTTTTAGATTAAGCTCTTAAAAACCAACAAAACTGCTGTTTTTTTTTACTGGTTAATAGCTTCTTTAATTACTTAATAATATTCTTTGAAAATTTTATTTAGTACATCAACTTCTATTGTGTCATTTTTTGTCTTAATTAATTCAACCAAAAGTGAATCAACTTTTTTTTGATTTTGTCCAGAAGAAATTAAACTTAAAAACGATACAAGAAGTAGTAAACAATGTTTCATTTAATTATTATGATTATAATAGATGTAACCAACAGAATGTTACAATA
>CALGIH010000223.1 GCA_937916035.1 uncultured Lacinutrix sp. | reverse complement strand
TTATTTTTAAAGTACTCATGAAAAGTGATTTGTATAAAGACTATATGACCACCAAAGTCTCTACTTTTAAAGAAGATAAAGAGTTTGTGATTGATTTCTTTAAGGAAATAGTAGCACCAAACGAGAAACTGTATGAATACCTCGAAGATAAAAATATTACTTGGGTTGATGATTTGCCAGTAGTTAATACTGCAATAGTTAAACTTCTAAGGAAAAACAAAGTGAATTCAAACGAAAGTCATTTTATTCCAAAACTCATTAAAGATGATGATGATAGGGCCTTTGCTGTAGAGCTTTTAAAGACAACGATGTTGAATTTATCAGCTTTTTCAGAAGAAATTCAAGAAAGAACACAAAATTGGGATAAAGATCGTATTGCAAACATTGATCTTGTATTGCTGCAAATGGCTATTTGCGAGTTTCAAAAATTCCCGTCAATTCCTATAAAAGTTACTATTAATGAGTATATTGAGGTTGCAAAAGAGTATTCTACACCTAAGAGTAGTGTGTTTATTAATGGTGTTTTAGATAAGCTTGTTAAGGAATATTCTGATAAAGGAACGTTAAATAAAATAGGCAGAGGATTGATGTAAATAAAAATTTTGTACATTTAGCCCTGAAAATAACCGAAAATTAAATAATAACCCAAATGTTTATCTAAGATAAACGACTAAAAATGAATGACATGAAAAAAGTGATTTTAGGATTATCTGCATTATGTATGGTCGCTTTTACTTCTTGTAAAGAAGATGCAACTACAAAAATTAAATCTGAGAATGTATCACAAGCAGCTGATAGAGATGCTGTATCTGTTGATTTTCCAGTATTAGATTTTACTGAATCTGAACATGATTTTGGTGAAATTGAAGATGGTACGCCAGTTGAAACTGTATTTGCTTACACAAACAACGGTAAAGCGCCATTAGTGATTACAGATATTAAAAGTAGCTGTGGTTGTACTGTACCTCAAGACTGGAGTAAAGAACCGTTAGCTCCTGGAGCTTCTGCGCAATTTACTGTAAAGTTTAATGGTAAAGGAAATGGTAACACTTCAAAAACTGTTACTATTACTTCAAACACTGAATCAGGTAAAGAAACTGTAAAAATTAAAGCTTTTATCAAAAATGGAGCTAACGCAACTAATGGAGCAGCAGTTTCACAAGTTCAATCTAGTACGCAACCAGGTCACGAAGGTCATAATCACAATTAATGGGAGGACTAAGCGATTTTGCACCTTTTATTTTAATGTTTGCTGTAGTGTATTTCTTTATGATTGCGCCACAAATGAAACGTGCCAAACAAGAAAAGAAATTTGCAGAAGAAATAAAAAAAGGTGATAAAGTGATTACCAAAAGCGGAATGCATGGCAAAATATTTGAACTAACAGATGCTTCTTGTGTTATTGAAACACAAGCAGGTAAAATTAAATTTGAACGTTCAGCCATTTCTATGGAAATGAGTAAAAAGCAAAATGCACCAGCTGTATTGAAAAAATAATAGAAATATTATAAAAAAATAAAAGCTTCAAAGGTTTATTCTTTTGAAGCTTTTTTGTTTTCAGTAGGTACCTAACAGTTCTTGTATTTATTATGTAAGCCAGCACCATGAAGTATCATAGGGTTTATTTTCTCTAAGCGGCTTAACTTCGTTGGTTCTCGTTTTGTGGTTTCAATATGTTCGCAGTATTCTTGTTGTTTTGAAGGTGATAAAGCGTTAAAGCATGAGAGTAACTCCTTATCGTTATTTAACTCTGTCTGTAATTCTGGAGGAATAACGGTTTTCTTTTTAGAGCGATCTGGTTTAACTTCTTTTGAAGCTTTTTTATTTTCAATGGCTTCTTTAACATACTCTAAAACAACATCTTTATTTATGTCGTTGATAGACTCAAAGCGCAATTGACGTAAGGCTTTTGTTTTTTCTTGTGCATTGACCAATAAGTCGTGCTCATCTTTTAAAAAGACACCATTAAAAGAACCAAACACCAAGGTGGTTTTTATAAGCTCCAAGACCAATCACATTTTTACCTCCTAAATCATAAACAGGAGCACTCCATTTGATGGCTTCATGAATTTGTTTTTAAGTTTCGTTTAACTTTAATGATATGAGCTCGTTTTAATGACTTATATCAGACGTTACTGAAACAAGTTCAGCACATGCAAACGAAGTTTGGCTTTTTTTTTGATAAAGTTAAGTCGAGCGAAATATTACCAAATTCCAGCATATTCTAAATTTTCATTGGTTTGGCTATTGAAGTAATCAAACTTTTGCTTTATAATCTGCCTTACATGTAAATAGTCATGGGCCAATCAATTATCTAAATAATGCTTAGCTGTTCTTTTTCCAAGTTTTGGGAGCCTGTATGAGTTGTCCCATTTTGGATTTTTTAATTCTTTTGACCAAGTTATGGAAGCCTCACGTTCAGCTAGAAACTTTTTAACCATTGTGTTATAATCCTGTTCCATGTACTTATGGTCTGTTACCCAGTCTAATGGGTTAAAAGGAGGAGGTAATACGTTTGGTTACTCTAAAACCCATTGGGCTCTATATCTGAAATCAAGTTGTTCTTCATCATACAAATGACACACAATTTCTAGTAAACACCATTGGTCTGTTCGTGGTCGCCAAGTAATAAGTTCTGGCTGAACATCTTCAAGTAACGATTGAAATATAAATTTATTTTTTGAAGCTGCTCAGTGACCGTCATTATTTATAGCGTTCTTGAGTGAGTTCAGCAATTTTACAAATAACTTTGGTAGCTGATAAGATACTTTCAACTGGTACATACTCATAACGACCATGAAAATTGTGTCCTCCAGCAAAAATATTTGGGCATGGTAAGCCTTTATAGCTCAATTGTGAGCCATCAGTTCCACCACGAATAGGTTTTATTAGTGGTTTGATGTTTAATGCTTTCATAGCATCTTCAGCAATATCAACAATATGCATTACAGGCTCTACCTTTTCTTTCATATTGAAGTACTGATCTTTTATTTCAATTTCAACGACTGTTTTGCCATATTTTTCATTCATAGCATCTGCAATTTTTTGGATCAAGGTTTTGCGAGCTTCAAATTTATCAAGATCATGATCGCGAATAATATATTGCAAATTGGTTTCTTCAACGTTACCATTCATAGCATATAAATGGAAGAATCCTTGATAACCATCAGTGTGCTCTGGTGTTTCAAGTGTCGGTAATTCATTAATAAACTCCGTTGCATAATACATGGAATTTACCATTTTTCCTTTAGCATATCCAGGATGCACAATTTTTCCGTTAAACTTGAGTTTTGCTCCTGCTGCATTAAAATTTTCGTATTCTAATTCACCTATTTGGCTACCATCCATCGTATAAGCCCAATCTGCACCAAACTTTTCGACATCAAATTGATGAGCACCTCGTCCAATTTCTTCGTCAGGTGTAAAACCAACTTTAATAGTTCCATGCTTAATTTCTGGATGCTGGATCAAATATTCCATAGCACTCACAATTTCGCAAATTCCAGCTTTATCATCTGCACCTAAAAGTGTTGTTCCATCTGTAGTAACCAAAGTTTGACCTTTGTATAAGAGCAAATCATCAAAATAATCAGGAGATAAAATGATGTTTTCAGCTTCATTTAATACAATATCTAAGCCATCATAATTCTCAATGATTTGAGGGTTTACATTGGCCCCTGAATAATCTGGAGAGGTGTCAAAATGCGAAATAAAACCAATAGTTGGCACGTCATGATCTACATTACTAGGCAAGGTTGCCATGATATAAGCATTGTCGTCAATAGTTACATCAGACATTCCGATGGCTTTGAGTTCTTCAAATAATTTATTGGCTAAGTCCCATTGTTTTTCTGTGCTAGGAGTTGTGCTGCTGTTTGGGTCACTTTCGGTATCAATAGTGATATAACTAATAAAACGATTTAGGATGTGATCTCTGTTTAACATAATGAATAGTGTATTTCCTCAAAAATAATGAACGATATTTTAAGAGACAAGTGTTGTTCAAGTTTCTTTTTAATTACTACAAATTGCCTTACTTTTGCAATCAAAATCAACGCTATGTATAAGGTTCTAGTCCGACCGATTCTGTTTCTTTTCGATCCTGAAAAGGTGCATCATTTCACGTTTTCATTAATAAGAATTATATCTAAAATCCCTGGATGTTCAGCATTATTTAGAAGTATTTATGAGGTGAGTGATAAAAAACTTGAGCGTAACTTGTTTGGATTGACTTTTAAAAACCCTGTTGGATTGGCAGCTGGTTTTGATAAAGATGCCAAACTGTTTAATGAGTTAAGTAACTTTGGCTTTGGCTTTATTGAAATAGGAACTTTAACACCTAAACCGCAAGCCGGAAATCCTAAAAAACGATTGTTTAGACTTAAAGCTGATTCTGCAATTATAAATAGAATGGGTTTTAATAATGGAGGAGTATTGGAAGCTATTGAAAGATTAAAGAAAAACAAAGGCGTATTGATTGGAGGGAACATTGGGAAAAATAAAGTAACTCCAAATGAAAATGCCGTTGAAGATTATAAAATATGTTTTGAAACACTGTTTGATTATGTAGATTATTTTGTGGTGAATGTTAGTTCTCCAAACACGCCAAACTTAAGAGCCTTGCAAGATAAAGAGCCATTGACTGCGCTCTTAAATGCACTTCAAATTGAGAATTCAAAAAAGGATAGTCCAAAGCCTATCCTTTTAAAAATAGCTCCAGATTTAACCAATGAGCAATTGTTGGATATTATCGATATTGTTGCAGAGACTAAAATAGATGGTGTTATTGCAGCTAATACAACCATTTCTCGTGATAGATTGCAAAGCGATAACAAGAATGAAGTTGGTGGATTGAGTGGAAAACCACTAACGCAGAGGTCAACGGAAGTTATTCGGTTTTTATCTGAAGAAAGTAACAAAGCATTCCCAATAATTGGTGTTGGTGGTATTCATACTGCTCAAGATGCACTTGATAAATTAGAAGCTGGAGCGAGTTTGTTGCAATTGTACACAGGCTTTATCTATGAAGGACCAAAACTTATTAAAGCTATCAATAAAGCGATATTAGAAAGTTAAACTTATTTGATAATTAATTTTTTAAGAGACGAATTGCCTTGTAAAGAAGAGATTCTAACCAAATAGATTCCTGCATTTAGATCTTTCAAATTTAGAATAGTTTGATTAGATGTTGTCTTTAATTGAACCTTTTTAACCGATTTACCAATTACATCAAAGATTTCAATACTGTCAACGCTTTCAGAAGTTGTATTGCTAATAGTGATTTTGTCATTTGTTGGATTAGGACTTAGCTTAATTCCTGTTTTAAAATCGTTTGTTGGGATACTTAAAACAGATTCTAAATTAATATTAAGTGTAGCTACTTTTTTAGTATTAAAAGGCGCTACATTTACTAAACTCATAATATTACCTTGAGGATTGGTTGCAGCATTGCTAGTGTTATAATCTGTGCCTTCTTCGGTACCAGCATCATACGGAAACAAATCTATAGATATGTTATTTTCCCAGTTACTACCATTTCGTAATGAAACATTACGTACACCAGTAAACCAATCAGGACTTGGTGCAATCATTGATACTAAAGTTAATAATGGAAAATCTTCACTAACTGTTACTGTTGTTAGAGTAGCTGATCCTAATGCATCAAATATATCAAAATCTGCTTGTAGCCATTGATAAGCATTTCCAGCTAAAATAGCATCATTAACTTCATTAAAAATCTCAGCATTATCACCTCTTTCGGCAACATTTTCTATTCCCAATGGAGCCAATTCACCAGCTTCCCAAAACGTAATAGATGAATTGTGAGTAGCGCCAACCAAATCTGACCAGTGGTCATTAGTAGGAAATATTATACCGCCTTCTCAATGATCTGTTGCATTCCAGGTTCCTTTAAATGTTATTGTATACGTTGCCATAGATTGACCATATGAGGGAAAGCAAGCAAGAAAAAAAAGTGATAAAAAAATGTGTCTTAATTGCTTAGTAATTGTTTTCATAGTAAATAGCTTTGGTTAATTAGTATTACAAACAGATAAACCTTACATTCTTTTTAAAGAATTTGTCATGTAAAGTTTAAAAGAGGATGAAAATTTGTAGTATTTTCACCAGACTTAAGAGGAACAATGCCAGATCAAATAAAAATTATTGAATGCCCAAGAGATGCCATGCAAGGCATTAAAAGTTTTATTCCTACGGAAGAAAAGGTGCATTACATTCAATCATTATTGCGAGTAGGTTTTGACACCATTGATTTTGGGAGTTTTGTTTCTCCAAAGGCAATTCCTCAAATGTTAGATACTGCTGAAGTACTAGCACAATTGGATTTATCTGCTACAAAAAGTAAATTGTTAGCTATTGTAGCTAATACACGAGGAGCAAGCGATGCTGCAGAGCATTCAGAGATTAAATATTTAGGATATCCATTTTCGATTTCTGAAAACTTTCAAATGCGTAATACCCATAAAACCATTTCGCAATCTGTGGTAACACTTCAAGAAATACTTGATATAGCAGATGTCTCAAACAAAGAAGTTGTTGCTTATTTATCAATGGGTTTTGGGAATCCTTATGGTGATCCTTGGAATGTTGAAATAGTAGGTGAGTGGACAGAACGTTTGAGCAAAATGGGAGTTAAAATTTTGTCGCTTAGCGATACTATTGGAAGCTCAAATCCTGAAAATATTAAATATCTTTTTTCAAGTTTAATACCTCAATATTCAGATATAGAATTTGGGGCACATTTACATACAACTCCAACTACATGGTTTGAAAAAGTAAATGCCGCTTATTTAGCTGGTTGCCGACGTTTCGATGGAGCTATTCAAGGTTTTGGTGGTTGTCCGATGGCTAAAGATGAGCTCACAGGAAATATGCCAACTGAGAAGTTGTTATCTTATTTTACTTCAAAAAAATCTAATAGTAATTTAAATGCCTTGAGCTTCGAAAGTGCTTATAATGAGGCCACAAAAATCTTCACCAATTATCATTAAAATTGGATGATAAATATTATTTAAAATTATTCTAAATAAAGCTTGTTTTTTTTCTTTTTCGATGTTATTTTTGTTGCTTCAAAAAACTTTATTTGGAATAAGTCTAAATAAGAAT
>CALGIH010000222.1 GCA_937916035.1 uncultured Lacinutrix sp. | reverse complement strand
AAAACTAAACACAACAAAACCTAAACAGCATTAAAACGCTGTTTAGCCAAACATTACTCTTATTTCGTTGGTCAATATAATCGGTCTTGCCATAGCAATTATTTTTTGGGAGGAACTAAACATTTTGTATAAGTCTGCAATATTGGGTTCAATATTATTGTCTATTCCCTTTCTTTTAATGTACGTAATGGTCTTAACAATCAGTGAAGATGGAATATTGTTTTCTCTGCCGCATAAAAAAGTGAGAATGCAATTAACTGATATTGAATCGATGCGAGTAACAAAAAAAATGTCGAACGAATACTTAGAAATAAGAACATCCAAACCAATTGGATTTAGAAAAAGGTTTCTGTTCCAAATTGATAAGAATAAAAATGTGGTCACTGAAGTCTTGAATGATTTAATAAATAATGGTGTTAAAGTTTATGCAAACTCAACACTTGAAACACAAATAAAATTTAATTCCGAAACAAAGAAATTTGAATTCTAATAATGACAAATAAGCAAAAGCACCAAAACGATTATAATTAAACTTACCTCTGTTTCACAATCAACCATACAGTTTCACGCGCTTTTTGTTGTAAAAAATTTCTTAATGTAGCCATGTCCAAATAGAAGAAGTATCAACTCTACCAATAATTTGATAAATTCAATGTTTTACCACAATTACCGGCTGTTTTAAACAGTAATCTACCTGCGCTCGTGTTCTGCTGATTTCCAACGTGTACTCCTTTCACGTCTTCGCAATCAATGACAAGTGTGTGTCCTCGTTGAAGCGTTGTGGTAGCACGAGAACCGCCATCAAAAACCAATTTCACCCAACCGTATTTCGTGTTTTGATCAGCTGAAAGATCGTTTTTAATGGTGATTGTTGTGACTTTCGCCGGAGTACTTGCACTATTGTTTGTTGTTGTTGGTTTACTTGTCGTCGCTGGTGTGGGCTCCACATAAACGTCACTGTAATCGTATCCTGCGACGCGTTTATCTGCCTCTGCTTGTGTCTCCCATTTTACTGTACATGGTGTGTATTTTGTAAAATTAACTTTTAACAATGCGTTTGCGGTCATAATGAAAACCTCATCCTTCGTCGCTCCTGGTAAAAAGTGATACACGGATTGCTTTCCCATATAAGTATCCACAAAAAGCTCGTAGTCTTTATTAATCGTGCTAGTACTTAGGTAAGGCACACCATAAATGGTAACATCATCTGTCGAAAGTATTTTCGAATGCTGGTTCTGTATAAGGCTGTAAGGCTTTGCGCCATATCTTTTTCTGTCTAAAATCTTTGCGTCAATCGGAGTCGGAATTCTGTATTGTCCTAAAATATTCAAACTCTCTCCGTAACGAATAAAGACAGGACTGTGTTGAAATCCATATTTATGTAAACCAATTCCCGCGACCATGATATCGCCATTTGGAAGTAAACTTCCATATTGGCCAGCGACCAAAACTTGATCAGTACCAACTGTCTTTTTAAGTTGAATCGACGCATTAAAAGCCTCCGCTGTTGTAACGGCAGTGTTTGCCTTTACTCTTTCAAGGCGAACAGTTTGACCATCTTCGTTATAGACATTAGACAATGTGGTCATCATACCATTTGAAGAAAGTTGCATATCCATTAACTCAATATCGTACTGCTTTTGCCAAATGATAATATCCTTTGTAGTGCCACCAGCTTTCATTTTAGCATAATCCAATTTTCCGAAAATTTGATTTTTACAACCACGTGATGTTTTTAGGGTGATAAACAAATTACCGTCAGATGTTTGGACTAAGTTATTTGAACATGGCATAATCAAGTTATCAGTTTGATTTGACATCAGAACATTGAAGACGTTGGTAACCCATTTACCAGTATAGTAATCATAGAGGTTAATGTCAATTTTCCGACTACTATTTACCATACTAACGACCGCAATTTCTGTGGTTCCCTTTATCATGGCTACAGAAATAAAAGTCCTCTCACCATGGTGAAGTATAGCCTTAGCTTCCAAATCATTATCGAAAACAACAATAGTTTCGGCACTGTATGCCATGTAACCGTTTTCGGTCTTTATGAATTTACTAAAACCTGGCTGATGTCGACTATTAAAAGCTCTTGCTGCTGGTTTTCCGACTTTGGTTTGTTGGTATTTCCCATTGACCAACTCAATTTTTCGTAATTGAAAACCACCTTTGTAAACCCAGCCTATACTATTTGGGTCTTCACCATAGGCATCTAAAAACACAAAGCTATTTCCATCTTTAAGAACTGATAAATGTGATGCTAATCCTGTCGAATATTGCAAAGTATCAACGTTTGAAAAGGAATATAAAGATCCAAGACCACCAGTTGGAGGAACAGGAAGTATTATTGATTTTGTTGTGTGTGAACCTGAACTCTTACTACTTAACTTAAGCACAAACGAAGATGTTACAAGTGCGATAATGATGAGTGTTACTGATGATTGAACTTTCATAAATGTGCTGTTTTATTGGGTAGATTCAACTAGCTAATGCAAGTTTTTTATTTTCTAAGTTAAACATAGTAA
>CALGIH010000221.1 GCA_937916035.1 uncultured Lacinutrix sp. | reverse complement strand
CTTCTAGAATCTCTTCTCCTTTACTTGTTTTAATAGTAGCTTTCACACCTTTTCCTGAAGTATCAACACTAGTCACTTCGGCAGAGGTCATTATTTTAATACCACTTTTCTTAAAGGAGCGTTCTAATTGTTTTGATATGTCGTCATCTTCAACAGGGACAATTTTTGGTAAATACTCAACGATAGTAACGTCTGTTCCCATCGAATTATAGAAGTAGGCAAACTCAACACCAATAGCTCCAGAACCAACAACAATCATTTTCTTAGGTTGTTTTTCTAAAGTCATTGCTTCTCTGTAGCCAATTACTTTTTTACCATCTTGTGGTAAATTAGGTAATTCGCGAGAACGTGCTCCAGTTGCAATGATTATATGATCTGCACTATATTCAGTGCCATCAACATCAATTTTCTTTCCTGGTTTTATTTTTCCATAACCATTGATGACATCAATTTTGTTCTTCTTTAATAAAAACTGAACACCTTTGCTCATGCCATCAGCAACACCACGACTACGTTTTACAACAGCATCAAAGTCTTTATCAGCATCTTTAACAGAAAGACCATAATCTTCAGCATGTTTTAGATATTCAAATACTTGAGCAGATTTTAACAAAGCTTTTGTTGGAATACAGCCCCAATTTAGGCATACACCACCAAGGTTTTCCTTTTCTACAATAGCTGTTTTAAATCCTAATTGAGATGCTCTAATAGCAGTTACATAGCCTCCTGGGCCACTACCTAGAACGATGATATCATATTTACTCATGGGAATGTTTTTAGTCGATTTTTGAAGCTACGAATTTACGAAACCTAAACGGAAAAAAAGAAATTACAAATAAGAAATTAACTTTTGAATATTATAAATCGTCTGTAAAATGTTTACGTGCTTTTTCTTGAGCAAATTTTTCTTGATTATAACTTGCAGAATTCCCTTTTGGAATAGACAAAGATTGCCATTCTTTACCTTTAATCATTTTACCAAGAAACATAATTTGTCCAACATGTGAGGCATAATGCGCTAAGTGTCTGTTGAGTGCCTCAGTGACTGTATGACCTTGGTTTCTGATGTAAATTAGTTGCTCAAGTTGATTCTGTTTTAATGGTGTTATGGCCTCAAACAAACAATTCCATCCTTTCTCCCAGGCTACTATCATTTCTGCTTTGTTGACGTAAGTGTCTTCAAATTCTTGATCACGTTCACGCCAAATTTTCTCACCATCTTCAGTTAGAAAGTTAGTCCAACGAGATAGCATATTACCGACTATATGTTTTGTGATAATGGCAATGCTGTTACTTTCCGAATTGTATTGCCAGTGAATGTCTTTATCATTTAATTGATCAAAAGTTTTTTCACCCAGAAGTTTATAGTATTCAAATTGTTTTATAATACTTGATACATAAGTACTACCCATCTGTTTTTGGAATAAATTTCAACGCAGCTCCATTGATACAATGACGTTGTCCTGTAGTTTCTCTTGGACCATCATCAAACACATGACCTAAGTGACCACCACAAGTAGAGCAATGCTCTTCATTTCTCGCATAACCACTGTAATAATCTACGGAGTAGGTTACATTTCCTTCGATAACTCTATCGAAACTAGGCCATCCACTGCGAGAATCGAATTTGTTTTCACTGTTAAATAAAGGTGTTTCGCAAGCAGCACAAACATAGATACCTTTAGAGTAATTCTTGTCTAGTGGACTAGTAAAGGCTCTTTCTGTTCCAGCTTCTCTTAAAACATAAAATTGTAAATCTGTAAGTTGAGTTTTCCATTCAGCTTCAGTTTTAGTGATAGTAAATGTTTCATTTGTTTCTTTTTTTTGAGCTGAAGTATTACAGCTAAAACAAAAACTAATAAGTGTAAGAATTAAGATCTTTTTCATATTGTAAATTTAGTGATTTTTTGAATATTTTATAAGTCGAACAATACTAATTAACCTTACGTGTTAGTTTTTATATTAAAATCTGCTTAATGTGACTTTTTAAAATATTTAGTGTCTTAAAATGTGGTACGTTTTTTGTACTTTTATTTCAAATACAATTCAACCATTTATGATGAAATCCAAATTGAGTATAGTAACATTAT
>CALGIH010000220.1 GCA_937916035.1 uncultured Lacinutrix sp. | reverse complement strand
GCAAAATTTGGCATATGGAATAGACTTCTTGGCCCTTTAAGTGATTGTTTTGCCTATTTATGGATGAAACGTAAGTATATAAATTATAAAGTAGCTAAACAAAGTTAATGAGTAATTGGCTGATATATACCATTGGGTTTATTGCCCAAATATTATTCTCCTCGAGGTTGATTATTCAATGGATTTCTTCGGAAAGAGAAAAAAGAGTAATTACACCAACGCTTTTCTGGACCTTGAGTTTGATAGCTTCTTTTCTACTCTTTATTTATGGTTATTTACGAAATGATTTCGCCATCATGTTGGGCCAAGCACTCACCTACTTTATTTACATAAGAAATCTTCAGTTACAAAATCAGTGGCAAAAATTTCATTGGCTCACAAGGTATTTACTATTAAGTGCGCCTACATTAATTGTTATTTATTACTTCAATAACAATGTTATAGATAAAGATTTACTATTTAAAAATGAAGCCATTCCTAATTGGTTGCTTTGGTTAGGAATTATTTCTCAAGTTGTATTTACATTGCGTTTTGTATATCAATGGCTGTACTCTGAACGTAAAAAAACATCTTCTTTGCCTTTAGGATTCTGGTTATTGAGTTTAGTTGGTTCCATACTCATATTAACGTATGCTGTATATAGAAAAGATCCTGTTTTATTTATTGGTCATTTATTAGGCTCTGCAATCTACGTTAGAAATTTAATTTTATTACACAAAGATGATTATCAAACTGATTGAAAATAATCCGAAGCTTTCCATTGCAGTCATAGCTATTTTAATATTTGCTCTTAACATGGACGTATTGGAGGTGACCATTATGGAGGCTCGCAATTTTATTACAGCTCGTGAAATGCTTACAGATGGCAATTGGTTACTAACCACCATGAATGGCGAACCACGTTACCAGAAACCGCCTTTACCTACGTGGCTTGCTGCAATCTCAGCCTTTTTCTTTGGAACAAAAAGCTTGTTTGCAATGCGATTACCAGGATTTTTAATGGTTATTGTATTGGCAATATTCAATTATTTATTAAGCATTAAATTATTAGAAAATAAACAGCAAAGCCTTATAAATGGCTTATTAACATTGACTTCTTTTTATGTTATAGGTATTGTGATAGAAGCACCTTGGGATATTTTTACACATGGTTTTATGCTGATTGCTATTTATCATTTATTTCAACTTTTTGGCAAAGCAAATAACTTCTGGAAACACACCCTAATTGCTGGAATTTGTATTGGCCTTTCTATTATGTGTAAAGGCCCAGTTTCAATTTACGCATTGCTATTTCCCTTTTTAATTGCTTATGGATTGGTTTACAAGTACCAACATTTTAAAGCAAAATGGTTCTCGGTGTTTTCTGTTTTACTTATTGCTCTAGCTCTTGGGGGTTGGTGGTATCTATATGTAAGATTCGCTGATTCTGAAACGTTCTTAGCTATTACCAAAAAAGAAACAGGAAATTGGTCTAGTTACAATGTAAGACCTTTTTATTATTACTGGGGCTTTTTTACGCAAAGCGGGTTATGGACCATTCCAGCGTTTATCAGCTTATTATACCCTTATTTAAAAACACGTGTCAGTAATTTAAAAGCTTATAAATTCACGTTGCTATGGACACTCTTAGCAGTCGTATTATTATCTATTATTCCTGAGAAGAAATCGAGATACTTGATGCCTGTTTTAATTCCGTTAGCGTTGAATATTGGTTTTTATATTGAATATTTAATCAGAAGGTTTAAAGACTTATCAGATAAACGTGAAACTATTCCTGTGTATTTTAATTTTGGACTTATTAGCCTTATTGGAATAGCCTTCCCAATTGTTGGATATTTGCTTTTAAAAGACACCATGACTTCAGGATGGTTGCAGTTTAGTATTGCAGCAATAGTTCTATTTAATATTGGAATGCTCAGTTTTAGAACATTGATAAAAAAACAAATTAAGAATGCCTTTTATTTATGTATTGCCTTAATGGTTGCCGTTTTCTTATTTGTTGTTCCTATTACTACGCATTTAAAACAGGAGAGTTATCAACCAATAAACGCACTTCAAACTGAACTTGGTCAAAAAAATATCGAATTATTTTGTATTGGAGATCCCTCTCCAGAAATTATTTGGAATTATGGTGGAAACATCAAATCTATTGATACTGATGCATCTTTAAATGAGTCTTCAACCCTAAATATCATTATTCAAACGGAACAAAAAGAGGCAATTAAAAAATTTGAAGACAACTACAACATTCAATTTATAACGACTTACAGTTTGAACACTGTTTCAGAAGGCACTAGAGGTTATAAGAATCGGTTAAGCTACAATTACTATAAACTCACTAGGAAATAAAACGTTTCCGAAGATACCATTGAAGTTTATAAAACATAAATCCTGAAAGACCTCCAAAAGCAAGTCCACATATAATATCTATGGGATAGTGTACACCAACATAAATTCGACTATACGCAACTATTGCACTCCAAAACAACAATACAAATATGAGATTTCTGTAATAAGGTCTCAATAATAAACCTGCAAAAACAGCCGCAGCCATAGAGTTTGCCGAGTGGCCTGAGAAGAAACCATATCTACCACAGCCTCCAGCAACAAATCGCATTACTTCTTTTAAATGTTCTTCACGACAAGGTCTAGGTCGCTTTGCAATAACATACTTAAACAAATTAGTTATTTGGTCTGTAAATGTTATCATGGCAGCAACTATTAAAATCAATATTAACAAACTTTTTAATCCAAATTTTTTGTAAATAAGAAATAGTAAAATCGCATATAATGGAATAAATGTAAGCTTATCTGTTACGACCAACCAGAAACCATCCCAAGAGCTATTTCCTAAGCTATTTAGAAAAATAAAAAGGTCTTCATCAAGTTGTAAGAGTTGGTCTAGCATCTATTTATAGATCGTATTAATCATCATATCTTGAAACTTCTCTATCATAAAAATTTGAAGCTTCTTCAATGAGCTTTTCTGTTTCTATTAATAGTTCTTTTTCATCTTCAGCATCAAAATCTTCAAACCATTCAATATCATCATCTTCAAGGTTAATAATAAACCTTGGGTATTCAGTATGAATGACAAAAATTGAAGTTTCAAAATCAGTGTTATCGCCAAGTATAAACTTTGGAAGTTCCATATTAATCAATATTTATTTGTTCTTGCGAAATTAATCGTTTTGTAAGATAGTTAAACCTAATATATAATAAAATTGCTGCTGTTGTTAAACCAACTAGTATTCCTATCCAAATCCCAAAACTTCCATAAGCATCTTCTTTTCCTAAATAGTAGCTTATAGGAAAACCAATAAGCCAGTAAGCAATAAAAGTAATTAAGGTAGGAATCTTAACGTCTTGCAATCCTCTTAGTGCTCCGAGAATAATAACTTGAGCGCTATCACTTAACTGAAAAACAGCAGCAGCTAAAAGAAGTTTAGCAGCAATTGCAACAACTTCTGTATTATCTGCAAAATTACTAGTATCATTTAAATCAACGTATATTTTTGGAAACAGATTATGAAATACCAAAAATAATATAGCAAATACGAATGCAAAAAGTAGTCCTAATAAAAATATTGAAATTGCAATGCGTCTGAGTTCTGAAAAGTTTTGCAATCCTTTCTGATTCCCAACTCTAATCATAGCAGCCACACTTAATCCTATGGCTACCATAAACGTCATAGACGATAGGTTTAAAGCTATTTGATTAGCTGCTTGAGGATTTTTACCAAGCGTACCACTTAACCAAATGGCTGCTGTAAAAATGGCGACTTCAAAAAACATTTGCATCGCACTTGGAAAACCTAAATTAAAGACTTTTTTAAGCATCCTATTTTCTAAACTAAAAAATTTAATGTTGCTCACAAATGCTTTAGATTGTTCTTTCCCTTTTAAAATCCACCACAAAAAGACAAGCATCACAACACGAGATATTAAAGTTCCAACAGCTGCACCAACAATTCCCATTTGTGGAAACCCAAACTTTCCAAATATCAGTAAGTAGTTTAAAACGACATTAATAATGTTTGCCAAAATAGTAGCATACATTGGATATTTGGTCATGGACAAGCCATCACTAAATTGCTTAAAAGCTTGAAAGATTATGAGTGGAATTAATGAAAATGCAACCAAATCCAAATACGGAATCGCTAATTCGACAACCTCTTCTGGTTGCTTCATTAAATACATTAATGGCTTTGCTAGAAGTATGAGCAAAAATAATAGAACACTTAAAACCGTGCACAAAAACAAACCATGTTTGAATGACGCTTTTCCTTTCGCAAAATTACCCTCAGAATCAGCTTCAGCAATTAAAGGTGTTATTGCAGTAGAAAACCCAATCCCTAATGACATTGCAATAAAAACAAAGCTATTACCTAAAGAAACCGCAGCCAATTCAGCAGTTCCTAATTGACCAACCATAATGTTATCAACCAAACTAACAAAAGTATGACCAAGCATGCCAAGAATCACAGGTGTGGCAAGCTTTAGATTATAATTAAACTCTTTAGTATAAGCGGTTAGCATATTTTAAGTAATAATGTAAGTTTTGTCTTATTGAAACATATTTCTTATAAACTAATTAACACAAATAGCAGATTGTTGTTAATAAGTTATATCCTTTCTTTTACCTTAAAAGCATTAAATATCTTAGTTTTATATTATTAATTGCAAATTGATTCAAAATATGAAAATGATATTCATATCATAACTATATTTTAAATTTAATTCTATTATTAGAAACTTTTAACGGCTAGATTTTAGAGGGATTTAAAAATACTTTTGTTGAAAGGTTTCAAACATTAAAAAGGGGAGATCTTCCCCTTTTTATATTTCTTGTAACTTTATAATTCAGATATCTGAATTTATTAACCTATAAGAAAAAGGAGCTCTTTCGAGCTGTTTTTTTATTCTTCTTCATCCGAAGATTCTTTACCTTCTTCAAGAAGATTTAGCATCTTATTTTCTTGTAGCAGATTGTACCAACGAATCACTTTTTTAATGTCGCTAGCATAGACCCTATCTTCATCATAATCTGGCAACACTTCAAAAAAATACTCTTCTAGTTCATCTTTACTACTTTTATGAGTTATGCTCGTAACTTTGCCATTTTCTTTATCCTTAATTTTTTTAAGAACTTGTATTAAAGGCACTTCCTCTGTTAAGGTATAAATAGCAATTTCGCTTAATAAGCTAACATTACTATTCATATTTACAGAAAGGCGCTTACCATCTAATAAAGATTCTGCAACGAATCCATTTCTTGTTTGAGTGATTAACTTAAATAATCCCGGTTTTTCTGAAATTGATAACACCTTTTCTAGGCTCATATTAATTATTTTTAACTTATGAATTTATTTTTTTATCGTTTTTTTGTAGCTGCTGGAAATCGCATCTTATAATCAATATCAATGTTTCCTTTTGAAATATTTAAAAGCTTAGCTTTTATTAAGCGCTTTTTAAAGCTTGATAATTTATCGGTGAACAATACGCCTTCAATATGATCATATTCGTGTTGAATAACTCGTGCTAATAAGCCGTCAAATTCCTTAACGTGCTCATTGAATTCTTCATCTTGATATTGAACTTTTATTATTGGTTTTCTAAACACATCTTCACGTATATTAGGGATACTTAAACAGCCTTCATTAAAAGCCCAATCATCACCTTCTTCAACCAATATTTTAGCATTAATGAATGTACATTTAAAATCTTTAAGTTGTTGTTGCTCTTCTTCGGTTAATAATTCATCATCAGCAAAAGGTGATGTATCAACTAAAAAAACACGTATTGCTAACCCTATTTGAGGTGCTGCCAAACCAACTCCATAAGCATTGTACATAGTCTCATACATGTTGGCAATCAATTCTTTTAGTTTTGGATAATTTGATGAAACAACTGTTGCTTTCTTTCTTAAAACTGGGTCACCATACGCTATAATTGGTAAGATCATAATTTACTTCTGTCTTTTGGTGGCGAAAGTACAATTCTTAAAGGTATATTGAAAACCTTAGAGATAAAAAAAACTGATCTAAAATTAGAGAAGTTTTTAAATACGTTATGCTTATTAAATTATTTAATAATGACAACTTTTCTTGTTGTCGAAGCATTTTCGGTCGATATTTAAAGTAAATATATACCGTTTGAAAAACAATCAACATTAATATTTTTTCGGTCTTCATTATCAATAATGTCACTAAACACCTCTTTTCCAGTTATGCTATAAACACTTAATTTTGCAGTTATAGGCAAACCAAACAATAAATTAATAGTATTCCCAGAGTTTAATGGGTTTGGGTATACCTTAAGGTTTTTGCTCAAAAATGTATGATCATCCACTGGTAAAGTTCCTCCAGAGTACTCACATGCGGTACCAAAACCACTTGAAATTGTAAAATCTTGGCCCACTAGTTAAATCATAGACAGTTTCACTACATGATGCAGTATTAAGAGTATATGCAGACGTTCCATTCACAACAATGGTCGCAGGTCTATTTACACAAAACGAGGTCGCTGGCGCATAGTCAAATACGATTTTAGTACCACTTGAAATGGTCGACGCTCCTTGTGGACACGCTTCAGCATTTATAAGGTTAGTACTAAAAAAAGATAATAATAAAATTAAAAAGTAGTTTTTTTCATAATAGTTTAGGTATTAGGTTAAAATAGATTTAGTTTCATGTTAAAAACAATCAATTTTTGGATAAAATTATACAAATTTATCATAAATCGAGCAAAGCTAACCCCTTATTAATAAAATACAAAATTATTTATTGTACATATAACTCTGCAAAATAAGCGTTGCGCTTATCTCATCAATGAGTGCTTTGTTTTGCCGTTGTTTTTTTTTCAAACCACTATCAATCATGGTTTGAAAGGCCATCTTTGAAGTAAATCTCTCATCAACACGTGTAATAGGAGTGCTTGGGAACTTAGCTTCTAATTTTTTTAGAAAAGGAATAATTAATGATTCACTTTCTGAAGGCTCATTATTCATTTGTTTAGGTAAACCTACAATAAATAAATCTACAGTTTCCTTTGTCACATATGAACTTAAAAATTCAAGTAATTCTTTAGTGAAAACTGTTGTTAATCCTGATGCAATTATCTGTAATTCATCTGTAACTGCAATTCCAGTCCTTACTTTTCCGTAGTCTATTGCTAAAATTCTTCCCATTATTCACAAAAATACATAAAAAAACGCTCTTAAGTTTAAGAGCGTTTCAATCAATTAAAAACTAATTGTAAGCTTAATGCTGTTAACATGCACTTTTAAGACACTACAATTTTAATTAAGTTAGATTGATGGTAAACAAAACAAAATATCCATTTATATTTGCTGTAAATTGAACAAAAATGACTGACTTAAGAGCTGCTATTGAGAACGCTTGGAACAATCGTGAATTATTAAAAGATAAAAATACGATTGAAGCCATAAGGGAAGTGATTTCTAAGCTAGATGCTGGAAACTTACGTGTTGCAGAACCAATTGAATCTGGTTGGCAAGTCAATGAATGGGTAAAAAAAGCAGTAGTGATGTATTTTCCAATTCAGCAAATGAAAACATTTGAGGTTGGTATTTTTGAGTATCATGATAAAATTCCGTTAAAAACAAACTACGCTGAAAAAGGTATTCGTGTGGTACCAAATGCTGTAGCTCGTTATGGAGCTTATATTTCATCTGGAACTATTTTAATGCCAAGTTATGTAAATATTGGTGCTTATGTTGATGAAGGCACAATGGTTGATACATGGGCAACCGTTGGAAGTTGTGCTCAAATTGGTAAAAATGTGCACTTATCTGGTGGTGTTGGTATAGGTGGTGTATTAGAACCATTACAAGCTGCTCCAGTTATTATTGAAGATGGTGCCTTTATTGGGTCTCGATGTATTGTTGTGGAAGGTGTTCGTGTTGAAAAAGAAGCGGTTTTAGGTGCCAATGTGGTGCTAACAATGAGCACTAAAATTATTGATGTAACTGGGGATGAACCTTTAGAAATGAAAGGTATTGTTCCTTCAAGATCTGTCGTAATTCCTGGAAGTTATGCGAAAGAATTTCCTTCTGGCACTTATAATGTACCTTGTGCTTTAATTATTGGAAAACGAAAGGAAAGCACCAATAAAAAAACATCTTTAAATGACGCCTTGCGCGAATACAACGTTGCTGTATAAATGAAAATTCTTATCATTCAACAAAAAATGATTGGTGATGTCCTCACCACTAGCATTTTGTTTGAAGCCATAAAAACGGAATACCCTAATGCCACGTTGCATTATGTGATTAATTCGCACACATTCCCCGTAGTTAAAAACAATCCGTTTATTGATAAATTTCTTTTTGTTACTCCCGAAATCGAAAAAAGTAAAACAAAGTTTATAGCTTTTCTTAAGTCTATAAAAGATGAAAATTACGATGCTGTTTTGGATGTTTATTCAAAATTATCGAGCAACCTAATGGTAAAATTTTCAAAAGCAAACATTAAAATCTCGAAGAAAAAATGGTATACCTCTCATTTTTATACGCATACTTTTAAAGATGCCAAAGTTGCAAAAACGAATGCAGGCTTAGCTATAGAAAATAGATTACAATTACTTAAACCCTTATGTGAAAATATCCCAAAAACAATAAAACCAAAAGTTTATTTAACTAGTGATGAGATTGAAAACTCAAAACAGTATTTGCAGGATGCAAAAATTGACCTAACGAAACCATTATTTATGATTAGCGTTCTGGGTAGTGGCGTTAATAAGACATATCCTCTTCCTTACATGGACAAAATAATTGATGAGATTGTTAATGTCACTAAAGGTCAAATTCTATTTAATTATATACCTAATCAAATTAAAGAAGCTGAAACGGTTTACAGCTTATGTAATCAAGAATCACAAAATCACATACGGTTAGATGTCTTTGGAAAAAATTTACGCGACTTTTTAGCGATTACACATCATTGTAACGCATTGATTGGAAACGAAGGAGGTGCCGTTAATATGGCAAAAGCTCTTGATGTTCCCACATTTACTATATTTTCGCCATGGATTTTAAAGGAAGCTTGGAACATGTTTGAAAACGGAACAACCAACGTTTCTGTTCATTTAAAAGACGTAAAACCAGAGCTCTACACAGGCAAATCATTAAAAGTAGCAAAGCAGAACTCACAGGCTTTGTATCAAATATTTACACCAGATTTAATTACGAATAAGTTAAAAAGTTATTTAAGGCAATTCTAGAGTTTCTCTATACCGTAAGGCGTTCTAGTCACTTTTTGCATTTTTGTAGTTTCGCGAATAGCCTTATTTTTTTCAATCATTTCAGGCTTCACATAACCTCTTTCATGATCTAAATGCAAGCAAATTGCACTGTAGCGAATTTGTTTTGCTTTGATTCCAGAATTAAACAAACGCTCTCCCAATTCTCTATCTTCGCCGCCATATTGCATGCGTTCATCATAGCCATTAGCCTTAAGAATATCGGCTTTAAAACCCGAGGCATTATGCCCATTCCAGGTTGCTGTGGTTGGTGTTAGAGTATTTAGAAGTAATTCTTTAATACCCGTTGCTGTAATTTTATTGTTTTTAAAAGATGATTTTAAACCATGCTTTTTCAACCATTTAATTTCAAAACAACGTTGTGTAATTATGTCTTCTTCTGAAATGAGTTCACTGATAGTCATTGGTAATTTAAAATACCCACCAGATAAAAAATAGCCTTCTTCCCTTCTATCATTATGAACTTGTAAAAAATCTGCTCTAGCAATACAATCACCATCGGTGTACACCAAATAATGACTTTTACTGGCCACTGTTGCTTTGTTAAGGATGATCGTTTTTTGAAATCCGTTATCTTCATGCCAAATATGCTGAATAGGATAGTTCATCTTCGCTTTCATGGCTTCAATCAACAATTTGGTTTCATCGTTTGAGCCATCATCGGCAATAACAACTTCAAAATCGGTAAAGGTTTGCTGGTTAAAACTCCAAAGTACTTTTTGAAGCCATTTTGGATTATTATAAGTACTTATGATAACTGATGTGTCGATGCTTCTCATTGGCTCAAAAATAGTTATTTTTGGAAACTAAATGCATTTCGCATCAGAAAG
>CALGIH010000219.1 GCA_937916035.1 uncultured Lacinutrix sp. | reverse complement strand
AGATGCAAACTCTTCCAAGAGTTGTCTGGTTTCGTCTTGTAAACGTCTGAATTCCGCAGGAAAATCACCTTCTAAGAACACATCAATAATAATAGGCTCTGTTGCACTATTTACAATATCTAAGGTTGCCTTGCTTAAGGTGTAGCGACTATCTTTTGTTAAATCAAAGCGTTTGTAAAAACCTTGGGTAAATACATTCATTACTATGAAGCCAAGGTTAATAACTAATACGGTTTTTAGAGGTTTGATGCCAACTTTTTCAGAACTAATCCCAAGCGTTGTTAGTAGAATGAATATAACGGTAACTGTTAAAAAGTACAATAAATCTCTTGTATCTATAACGCCACGACCAATGCTTTCAAAATGGGCTTGCATTCCTAAAGAATCTATGGTATTGCTAGATAAATAATCAGCCAAACTTTCAAAACCAATATAAAAAAACAGGCAAATAAATACGGCTATAATAAAAGCAACAATTTGGTTTTTGGAAATGGATGATGAGAAAATGCCAATAGCAGTATAAGCAGCAACCAAAAATAATAAACCAATATAAGAACCTATCGTGCTTCCTAAATCTAAATTCCCAATAGGATTGCCCAATTGATAAACCGTATAGACATATAATAAGGTTGGAATTAACGCTAAAACAATCAACACCACAGCACCAAAATACTTACCTAAAACAATCTGTAATTTTGAAATGGGTCTGGTTAACAAAAGCTCTAATGTGCCTTGTCTTTTCTCTTCTGAAAAACTTCGCATGGTTACAGCAGGAATCAAGAAAATGAGAATCCAAGGAGCTAAAATAAAAAAGGAACTAAGGTCAGCAAAGCCATAATCGAGAATATTAAACTCATTTTTGAAGAGAAATAAAAACAATCCATTGATGATAAGGAAAATAGCCAAAACTAAATAGCCAATAGGAGAGGCGAAAAACGAATTAATCTCTTTTTTAAGTAATGCTAACATTAAGGTAAACTTACAATTTTATCCACACTCCAAGCTTGTGGCTCATCATTAAACAAAGGTTTTGTTTGTGACCAAACTTTTTTAAACAATTCAGAATTCCTATAGGTTTCTATAAATGACTGATCTTCCCAGTAGCTATAAGTGAAAAATATGTTTGCTTCGTTTTGATCTCTGTACAATTCTAAATAACGACAGCCTTCAAAGTTTCGTATGCTTTTTTTTGCCGAATGAAAATTTGCCATAAAAGTATCAATATGTTCAGGCTCAAAACTCATTTTCACAATTCTCACTAGCATATTAATCAGTAATAAAATTAACGGTTATTGTATCTCTCATGTTCAATCCCATTAAGGTTGATGCGCTACCTACAGTTGAGCTGTTGCTTTTGTAAACTGCAATTTCTAAGTAATTTGATGAATTGAAAACAACCAAACCACGCCCTTCATCAAAACGCCTTTCTTCAGGTAAACTAAAATCGACAATGTCACTATATTTTGAAAATATAGTTTTGAATTTATAATTTCTGGCCGACACTTCAAAGGATCTTCCTTTTTGAATAGTTTCAAAAAAGCTACGTTTTATATTAGAAACGACAT
>CALGIH010000218.1 GCA_937916035.1 uncultured Lacinutrix sp. | reverse complement strand
GCTGTATTAATGCTTTTAAACATATTTTAAATTAACGCCTTATGAAAAAATTATTAACGATAATATGTCTCGCAATTTTATTTGTTGGTTGTAAAAATCAAAATCAAAGCGAAACAGACGAAGAGCATAATCATTCCGAAAACACGAATGAGCAAGTTGAGCCTGTAAAAAAAGAAGTATTAAGTCCACATACGGAAACTATGGCAATGATTGGTGATGCACATATCCATATAGATTATTCGTCACCTGGTGTTAGAGATAGAATCATATTTGGTGGTTTGGTCGGATACAACAATGTTTGGCAAGCAGGAGCACATAGAGCCACTTGGATTGAAACCAATAAAGACTTGATCGTTGATGGAAACATACTTCCAGCTGGGAAATATGGATTCTTTACAATCCCTTCAAAGGAAGACTGGACGATCATGATTAATAAAAATTGGGATCAACATGGTAAAGATGACTATGATGAAAAAGATGACGTCGTTAGATTTAAGGTGAAACCAATTCTTTCAGAAGACATAACAGAGCATTTAGAATATAAAGTGAGTAAGATTAACGAAGAGGAAGGTTCAATTTTGTTGGCTTGGGAAAAAGTATCTCTGAAGTTCAATTTTAAAATAAAAAATTAATTATGAAAAAGTATTTAATTTATATTGGAATATTAGTTGTTGGATTACTTTTAGGGTGGCTACTTTTTGGTGGTTCATCTGCTTCAGAACAAAGTAATGAACATGAATTAACTCAAGAAGAAAATGGAATGTGGACCTGTTCAATGCATCCACAAGTTATGCAACCTGAAGCTGGTGATTGTCCTATCTGTGGAATGGATTTAATTCCAGCAGAAAGAAGTAGCGATGGTTTAATGGCAGACCAATTCAAGCTAAGCGAAAATGCATTGGCATTGGCAAACATTCAAACATCTATTGTTGGAAATAGCAGTGCAACGGGAAATGCAATTAAGCTTTCAGGCAAGATTGTAGAAAATGAGGAGGCTAATGCAGTTCAAGTCAGTTATTTTTCAGGAAGGATAGAACAGTTGAATGTTAGTTTTACAGGCGAAGAAATAAGAAAAGGGCAATTATTAGCGACCATATATTCACCAGAATTATATGCTGCACAGCAAGAACTTCTTACTGCATCATCTTTAAAAGAATCTCAGCCTGCATTATATAGGGCAGTACGTAATAAGTTGAAATTATGGAAGCTTTCTGAAAGTCAGATTAATCAGATTGAAGAAACGGGTAAGGTCAAAGAAAATTTTCCTGTATATGCAACAATTTCAGGTACAGTATCTGAAAAGTTAGTAGAACAAGGCGACTATACAAAACAAGGTCAACCTTTACTTAAAATTGCCAACCTCAAAACCGTATGGGCACATTTTGATGTGTATGAAAATCAAATTAAATTATTTAAAAAAGGTCAGGAGATTTCAATAACTACTAATGCCTATGCAAATAAAGAATTTAAGGCAAAAGTAGATTTTATTGACCCAGTTTTAAATACCAGAACTAGAACTGTGAAATTGAGAGCAGTATTAAATAATAAAGAAGATGTTTTTAAACCAGGAATGTTTGTTGAAGGAAAAATAAAAGGTATTTCTTCTAATGAAGAACAAGTTTTAACCATTCCATCTTCAGCTGTTTTATGGACAGGAGAGCGTTCAGTCGTTTACATTAAAGCGAATCCGAATGAACCAGTATTTGAGATGCGAGAAGTTGTTTTAGGAAATCAGTTAGGAGATAATTATGAAGTCTTAGAGGGTTTGATTAATGGGAATGAAATTGTTACCAATGGAACATTTACAGTGGATGCAGCCGCACAATTACGAGGAAAAAAATCAATGATGAATAAAGATGGTGGTAAAGTTACAACTGGTCACGAAGGACATCTTGGTATGGAAGAGACATCTTCAGTAGGCAATGAGAATCAGTCCAATATGAATGAAAGAATGAAGGTGTCTAAGGACTTTCAAAATCAATTGAAGGCAGTTTTTAATGATTATATCAAATTAAAAGATGCATTAGTGAAAGATGATTCAAATAACGTAATGGCAGAATCAGAAAAGTTATTAGATAATGTATCTAAAGTTGATATGAAACTTTTAACTGATAATGAGACTCATGTGAATTGGATGCGTTTAGAAAAAGAAATAAAAGCATCTGCTATGTCTATTTCAAATACATCAGATATTAAAGAGCAGAGAGATCATTTCAAACATCTATCCTCACATTTAATCAATGCAGTTCAGTTATTTGGAGTAAATGAAACGGTCTTTGTTGAATTTTGTCCTATGGCTGATAACGATAATGGTGCCTATTGGTTAAGCAAAGAAGAAAAAATATTGAACCCCTATTTTGGAGACGCCATGCTTAGCTGCGGAAGTGTAAAACAAACAAT
>CALGIH010000217.1 GCA_937916035.1 uncultured Lacinutrix sp. | reverse complement strand
GTACAGGAAGATTTGCATTTGCAAGTTCTATTAGACTTTCAGAATCATGTCGTTTTGCCGTAGCTTCAAAAGCTTCTTCAACTGGACGAATACTATCAAGTAGTACAAATTTCCCTGCAAGTTTTCCTTCGTATTTTTTTAAGTCACTTATTTCTGTTGCTTTTAAATAAATCACCTCTCCAGATCCAGATGTTGGTGCTGACCAAGCTTTTGGATAAGCAATGATTGGCCAATACGTTGGTGCTTCAGCATGCATTTCAAAATGTGTCATGTCCCAGCCACGACCAAAGCCATCCCATTCTTGTAAATGTGCATTTTGCAATCCCATTTTGGTAAGCTCCTTTTTTGCCCATTCTTCTGCTTTTGCTAATCCTGTAGATCCTGTAAGTCTCTGACCGTAGACATCAGTCATCCAACTAGCAATGTCCATTACTCTGCTGTTTTCAATGCCATGTTTTTTAATTACATCGACAACATCAGTAGTTTGTGTTTCTTGAGCGTAATTAGCAAAGGTTAGTGCAAATGCTAATAATAATAGTATTTGTTTTTTCATTGGTAATAAGTATATAGTTAATAGTCTTTTCTTTTTATAAGTCTCGCTGTAATAATTCTGATATCGTTTATAGGTGCTGATCCATTTTTTTCAACAGCAGCAATACTATCAACTACGTTCATGCCTTTGACCACTTCTACAAAAACCGTATAGTTTTGATCTAAATGTGCGGCTCCACCAACAGTTTTATAGATGTCACGATGTGCTTCTGGATAAGCATATTTTTCCATGGTTTCAACTTCAATTTTTGCTATTGAATCAAATTCGTTTTTAATGTCTTGATAGATATCTAATCTCGTTGAATCGCGATTTTTGATAATATTTTGCAGTTCATCAAATCTCTTTTTTTGATCTGGATTGTTTATAACCTTATTGTAAGCAAGCAAATCATTAATACGTGATAGCGCTAATTCTAAAGTGCTATCATTGTAAACTCGACCTTGTACAATAGTAAACTGTGTACTACTTGATGCTTGATCTGGATTATCATCATCACCTTCACGAGCTGCATTGAGTGCGCCGCGTTTATGTAATAAATCAGACCTGAATTCGGCTGGAATTTTATATGGTAAATCTGAAGCACCTAATTCTTTTTCAGAATTTTCTTTTTTGCTTTCTGGATCTCCTGTTTGAATGATAAATTTTTCAATAACACGATGAAAGAGCAAGCTGTCGTAGAATTTCTGATTGACTAGCTTTATAAAATTGTTACGATGTTTTGGCGTTTCATCAGACAATCGCATAATTATTGAACCATAATCGGTAACAAACTCAATATCCTTATTGAGGTCACTTTTCATTACGCCTTCTTCAATTTCTGAATCACAACTTACTACTAAAATGGATAATAATATTAGGATTTTAAAAGAGTAGACGTGCCTTATAACACTAAAAAAATGATTCATATTTTTTGGTTGGTTTATTAAAAATAGAGTTCTACCAAGTTAATTATTTTTTTCGGAATTATCGCATGTAGTTTTCAATGGGCTGAACTGACAAATATCCTATTTATTTCAATAAATAGGATGTAATTTCATTACTATCAAAATGCTAAATTCATGGAAGCTAAAAAGAATCCCAATTTAGGCTTCAGCCTTAAATAGTAAGGGTTATGTTTTATTTCTTGTTGATTTAAAAGGAAAGATATCTACTGTTAGAAGCTCAGGGCCAAATGAATTGCTTGAAAAAGAAACTCTATGTATTATTAGTTTATTACCAAAAACGCAACATAGAAAAGAACGATAAAAATTATATTAATTATTTTGCACAATCTTTTCTCCAGCTAATATTGCAAAAGGTAGATGATTTTGGCGTGGAGGAAG
>CALGIH010000216.1 GCA_937916035.1 uncultured Lacinutrix sp. | reverse complement strand
ATTTACTCTTTTAAATGTATCATAGCAAAAACAGCATAATTAACCATATCTTGATAGTTGGCATCAATCCCTTCGCTTACTATTGTTATTCCTGAATTATCTTCAATTTGTTTAACGCGTAATAATTTTTGCAAAATTAGATCTGTTAACGAACTAACTCTCATATCACGCCAAGCCTCACCATAATCATGGTTTTTGTCTTGCATTAACTGTTTTGTGATTGCAACTTGTTTGGCATAGAGATCAGTGGCTGCTTCTACTGATAAATCTGGTTGCTCAACAACACCTTTTTCAAGCTGAATTAATGCCATGATACAATAGTTTATGATTCCAATGAATTCACTTTCTTGGCCTTCATCTACTTTTCTAACATCATTCTGCTGTAAGCCTCTAATGCGCTGTGCTTTAATAAAAATCTGGTCTGTTAATGAAGGTAATCTGAGAATTCTCCATGCACTACCATAATCACTCATTTTTTTAATAAACAAATCTCTACACGTTTTGATTACGTCGTCATATTGTTTTGAAGTATCTTGCATGAACTAAATTGAATTTTGCGTAAATTTCGCTTAAAAAGTTTAAAGTTCAAAATTGAATGTTTAAAGTTTTAAGATGAACTCAAAAAGATTCAGCTTTTTCCTAATTTTGAATTTTACATTTTGAATCCGAAATCCTAAATATGACAATTAATTGCAAAGGAAAACTTATTGATTTATCAACACCAAAAGTCATGGGAATTCTGAATGTGACGCCTGATTCTTTTTATGATGGTGGACATTTTAAAGATAAGCCTTCCATATTAAATCAAGTGGAACGTATGCTCTCTGAAGGCGCCACATTTATTGATGTTGGTGCTTACAGCTCTCGTCCTGGAGCAGATAATGTAAGTGAAACCGAAGAATTAAATAGAATTATCCCAATTGTTGAATTATTAGTAAAACAGTTTCCAGAAATTAATTTATCTATTGACACGTTTAGAAGTAAAATTGCTCAAGAATGTGTTAACGCTGGAGCAGGTATGATTAATGATATTTCTGCTGGAAAGTTAGACGAAAAGATGATGGCAACCGTTGGCAAGCTTCAAGTGCCTTATGTAATGATGCACATGAAAGGTTCACCTCAGAATATGCAACAGCATACTGATTCTGATGATTTAATAAAAGACATTATCTATTATCTTTCGGAACGTATTACTGAAGCTAGAGCTCATAAAATCAAGGATGTTATAGTTGATCCTGGATTTGGATTCTCTAAAACACTTGAACAAAATTATGAACTGCTAAGCAACTTGGAATTATTACAAATGATTGAAAAACCAATTTTAGTTGGCGTTTCAAGAAAGTCCATGATTTACAAATTGTTAGAATCCACTCCAGAAAACGCTTTAAATGGAACAACCTCATTAAACACAGTAGCTTTATTAAAAGGTGCTAAAATATTGAGAGTTCATGACGTTAAAGAGGCTATGGAATGTATAACTCTTATAAATCAATTATGATTAATGTCACAATTGCATATTAAAAGTTTAGCATAATTAACTATATTTATTAAAATTTAAAACCTAGCAGTCACTTGGAAATATTTGACGATCTCTTAAAATTTACAGTCATTGATGTTATCGACATACTTCTTGTCGCACTTCTACTCTATTATATTTACAAGCTTGTAAAAGGCACAGTAGCTATCAATATTTTTATTGGTATTATTTTTATCTATTTGGCTTCAAGGTTAACGAGTGCGTTAAACATGGAGCTACTCAGTAGTATTTTTGGTGGTTTTATGAGTGTAGGAATTATTGCTTTAATTGTTGTATTTCAACCTGAAATCAGGAAGTTTTTATTAATGATTGGCTCAACTAACATTGGTTCAAAAGGAGGCTTGACCAAAAAATTTAATTTTTTTAGAACACAATCTATTAACGAAACTGAAGCTGAAATTGTGGTTACTGCTTGTGTAAAAATGGGAAGTTCAAAAACTGGAGCACTTATAGTGTTAGAGAGAAATAACAACCTTGATTTTTTAGTAGGCACAGGAGATGAAATGAATATAAAAGTTACACAGCCAATCTTAGAAAGCATTTTCTTCAAAAACAGTCCTTTACATGATGGAGCTATTATAATTGCAGATAATGTTGTAAAAGCAACTCGTGTTATTCTTCCTGTGAATAATGAAAAAAACATTCCCGAACGATTTGGCTTGAGGCATCGTGCAGCTATCGGTATTACTGAAAAAACGGATGCACTTGCCATTGTGGTATCAGAAGAAACTGGGCAAGTTTCCTACATAAAAAACGGTGAATTTGTGATGTATAAAAACACAGAAGAACTTATAGAAAAAATAAAGATTGATTTATCTTAACCTATTTTATTACCTCTTGCAAAAACTGTACTTCATATAAATTTCTATAGTAACCACCTTCTTTTTCTAATAATTGAGCATGTGTACCTTGTTCAATAATTTCACCAGAATCCATAACAATAATATTATCAGCCTTTTTTATAGTTGCCAGACGATGCGCAATCACAATAGATGTTCTCCCTTTTGTGATTTTATCTGTAGCATCTTGGATAAGTTGTTCCGAATATGAATCAATTGAAGACGTAGCTTCATCTAATATTAATATACTTGGATTGGTTACATAAGCTCGCAAAAACGAAATCAATTGACGCTGACCAGATGATAGCATCACACCTCGTTCCTTTACATTATATTGATAACCATTAGGCAAACTCATAATAAAATCATGAATACCAATTTGTTTTGCAGCAAACTGGACTTCTTCTTCCGAGATATCAGGGTTTTTAAGTGTAATATTATTAATTATCGTATCTGCAAACAAGAAAACATCTTGAAGCACAACAGCAGTTTGTTTTCTCAGTGAGTTGAGTGTAACATCCTTGATGTTCACATTATCAATTAAAATTTCACCTGATTTGATTGCATAAAATCGATTCAATAAATTAATAATGGTTGACTTTCCAGCTCCAGTTGCACCAACAATGGCAACAGTATCTCCAGATTTAACATTAAACGAAATGCCTTTCAATACTTCTTCATCCTCTACATAAGAAAAGTAAACTTTTTTAAACTCAATATCACCTTTAAAATAATCAGCTACTTGAGTGCCTGCATCATCAATATTAGAAGTAGTGTCTAACACTTTAAACACGCGATCTGCAGCAACCATACCCATTTGCAACGTGTTAAATTTATTTGCAATTTGATTTAAAGGTCTAAATATCATTGGAATAAACATGATAAATGCGGTCAAATCACCTAAGGTTGTAAGTTGTTGGTTAACGACATTCAAGCCTCCATACCAAACCACCAATCCTAATGTGATGGATGATAAAAGTTCCGCAATCGGAAAGAAAATAGAATTATACCAAACCGTTTTTAACCATCCGTTTTTATGTCGATCATTAATTACTTTAAAATTTTTATACTCAATATCTTCTCGCGTAAATAACTGTAAAATCTTCATTCCAGTAACGCGTTCTTGTACAAATGAATTTAAGTTAGAAACTTCTGTTCTTACTTCTTCGAAAGCTTTTTTCATATACTTCTGAAAAATCTTCGTAGCCAATAAAATTAATGGAAGTGTACAGAAAATAATGATGCTTAAACGCCAATTCATGTAAGCCATCACGCAGCCAACCAGAAACATTTTCAGCAAATCACTAAATATCATAAACAAGCCTTCGCCAAAAATATCTGCTATACGCTCCATATCTGTGACTGCTCTTGTAATTAAAAGACCAACCGAAGAATTGTCATAATATTTCATTTTAAAGTTAAGGATATGCTCAAAAAGTTTCACCCTAATATCGCGAACTACAGACTGACCTAACCAACTAGCATAATAAATAAACAAGAGATTACAGATTACCTCAATAAGTAGAAGCACGCCATAAATTAATATATAATCAAGAAATCCTTCATCAAGTTTTATAGCTATATTTTCATCAATAGCTAGTTGAAGCACTTTTGGTCTAATTGCACCAAAAATAGCTAACCCAAAAACTGTAATAAGTGTTACTACAAAAATAAGATGGTAAGGTTTAATAAACTGTAATAGTCTTTTAAACAATCTCAAATCAAAAACTTCTTTGCTAATTTTAGCCATTTATATAAAAATGCTTTTATTGTATTCTATTCTCGACAAATATAAACCATGAGCAGGTACTGAGGCACCAGCTTTGGTTCTATCTTCAGAATTAATAATCTTATGCAACTCTTCAATCGAGGTTTTTCCTAAACCAATATTTAACATAGTACCAACAATAGCTCTCACCATGTTTCTTAAAAATCGATCTGCTTTTATGGTGAAAATGAGTTGGTTATTATGTTCTTTCCATTGGGCTAACATGATTGTACAATTATAGGTGTTTACATCTGTATTACTTCTTGAGAAGCATTTAAAATTTCTATAATCTAATAGAATTTTTGCAGCTTCGTTCATTTTATCAATATCCAAATGATGTTTTATATAACAAGAACCTGCACTATTAAAAACATCCTTTTTTTGGGTAATTATATAGTTATAAGTTCGGCTCAATGCATGAAATCTAGCATGTGATTCAGCTTTAACTTCAAAAATATTTTGAATACTTATATCAACTGGCAAAAACGAATTCAGTTTAAAAATAAGCATTTCAACATTAAAGGATGGTTCACAATCAAAATGTGCAAATAGCTGCTCTGCATGAACACCTGCATCTGTTCTTCCAGCACCTACAATGGCAATTTTAGTTTTTAATAATTTGGACAAGGCATCTTCAACAACTTCTTGTACAGAAATAGCATTGGGCTGATTCTGCCAGCCGTGATATGCTTTTCCATTATATGAAAGTTCAATAAAATATCTCAACCGAATACGCTATTTTTGTTACGAAGTCACAAATATAAATAGAATTAACAGTTTCGGCTCACAATATTTTCTTAATGAAAAAAATCCTACTTTTATCTGACACGCATAGCTATATTGATGATAACATATTAAAATATGTTAAGCAAGCCGATGAAATTTGGCATGCTGGAGATATTGGAGATTTAAGCGTCATTGATGCAATAAAAATGTTAAAACCATTGAAAGCTGTTTATGGCAATATCGATAATGCTGAAGCACGAGCAGAATTCACTGAACATAATAGATTTAAATGCGAAGATGTTGATGTTTGGATCACACATATTGGAGGATATCCACCAAGCTATAACAATCGTGTTCGTGATGGGTTAAAAGCGAATCCTCCAGATATTTTTATTACTGGTCATTCACATATTTTAAAAGTAATGCCTGATAAAAAGTTGGATTTGCTACATATAAACCCAGGAGCTATTGGCACCCAGGGTTTTCATAATGTTAGAACAATGGTTCGTTTTGAAATTGATGGAAAAAAAATTCAGAATTTAGAAGTTATAGAATTTAAACGATAAAAAAACCCAAAGCTTTCACTTTGGGTTTTCACGCACTAATACTACTAAGATGACAGGTTTATCTCAATCGGTCAACAGATTTCACAAGATCTTCATCCTTTTTTATGGCTTTATTGGCTAAAACCAAAAATACGATAGAAAAAATAGGAAGAAGAATCCCAATACCTTTCTCAGAAACATCAGTTTCTCCAGATAAGCTTAGCGAACGATATACAAATAATCCTAGTAAAATAAAGTTTAATATGATATTAAGGCGTCCCAAAACAAATTGCGACTGCCTGTCTTTGTATCTAAATATTGAAATTAATGATAATGTCGCAGAACCAAGAAACAAACTAAAATACAAGGTTTCATCTTTAGCAAATATACTTAAACCCTCTGCATTGATCCATAAATTAAACACAAATATTAAGCCAGCAGAAATGCCGGAAGCTACTAGTAAATATAAGGTTTGAATTCTTTGAATCATTATCAATAATTGAACGGCTAAAATAATAGTTTCTTTTTAATCATTGATAATTTATTTAAAATAAAGTTGTATAATTGCATAGTCTACGTATAACATATCTGTGTTCTACATAGTTAATCTTCAAAAAAGAAATCAAATTCAAATTTTTCTTCCAAATTCCTTAAAGGAACAAAAAAGATTAATTTTCTCAAAAACTAATTATTCAAATCAACAATGTTTGAAATTTTACAATTAAAAGAAATGAAGCTGCCTGAATTACAGGATATAGCTA